>JAFKKW010000419.1 GCA_017304275.1 Hyphomicrobiales bacterium
GAACAGGCTGCTGAGCCGCGCGCGCGAGCTCATTTTCATATGATAGTTGGAGCCGGGGACGACGAACTGATTGGCCTCGAGGTCTTTGTAGAAGACCATCTGACCCGTCTCCGGGCATTTGACCCAGAGGTTCTCCGGCACCTCGCGCTTCGTCGTAAGGAAGCTGCGGATCTTGGGACGGACGACGTTGTTGATCCAGTTCACGCTTGACCGCTCCTGAGGTGCGCTCCGAACAGGAGGCACGATGAAACATAGATCCGGGTCATCAAATCTCGATCTGCTCCGGTAAAGAGCGTAGGCCGTGCCGCACGTCGAAGGAAGGATGAGCCGCGCGGGCGTCCGTCGCTTACGACGTTCTGAGTGCCGCGCTGAGGCCTTCGACCAAACTTAGGACAGCGCCCGCCGTATTACCAGTCGCGCGCCCGTCCTGGGTTAAGCTTGTTTCGATGGCGCGGACCAGCGCCGAGCCGACGACGACCCCGTCGGCGGTCTCGCCGATGGCGCGCGCCTGCTCGGGGGTTTTTACGCCAAATCCGACCGCGACGGGAAGGGTTGTCGCGCGCTTCAGCCGCGCCACCTGCAGTTGAACGTCCTCCGGATTGGCCGAGCCCGCGCCCGTGATGCCGGTGATGGAAACGTAGTAAAGAAAACCGGACGTGTTTTTCAGTACGGTCTTCAAGCGCTTATCGTCTGTGGTCGGCGTGGCGAGGCGGATGAAGTTGAGCCCCCGGCCGATCGCCGGCAGGCACAGCTCGTCGTCGGCCTCGGGCGGAACATCCACAACGATCAGCCCGTCGACACCCGCCGCCGCCGCGTCGTCGAGAAATGTCTCGTTCGGATAGACGTAGATGGGATTGTAGTAGCCCATGAGCACGATCGGCGTGTCCGCGTCGGTCTTGCGGAACGCACGCACCATGTCGAGCGTCTTGCGCATCGTGTGTCCGGCCTTGAGCGCGCGCAGCGACGACGCCTGGATGGCAGGCCCATCCGCCATCGGGTCCGAGAACGGCATGCCGAGCTCGATGATATCGGCGCCTGCCTTCGGCAGTCCGTTGAGGATCGCCGACGATGTCTCGAGATCGGGATCGCCCGCCGTGATGAAGCACACGAGCGCGGCGCGCCCTTCCTTTTTCAGCGCCGCAAAGCGCCGATCGATCCGCGTTTCTTTCAGACTGGTCATGAAGCGGCGTTCCGAAGTTTGGAGATGTATCTGGGCACCGGCCTTCGCCGGTGTTACGTGAGTTTGAGGCGGATCGTGAAGCTGGCAGCAACGTCATCCCGGCGGAGGCCGGGATCCAGACACGCTTGCCGGATCGCGCTTCGACATGGCTCCGACGAACGTCGCCGATACGATGGAGTGGGCGCGTGGTGCCATGCGTCTACTGGCGAGCGAAAAAGCGCTTCCGTCAAAGCTTGATCCCCAGATAGCCGGCGACGGCGAACACGTCCTTGTCGCCGCGTCCGCACATGTTCATGACGAGCAGGTTGTCCTGGGGCAGCGTCGGCGCGAGCTTGGTGACCCAGCCGAGCGCATGCGAGGGCTCGAGCGCCGGGATGATGCCTTCAAGCTTCGCCGAGAGCTGGAACGCGTCGAGCGCTTCCTTGTCGGTGATGGAGACGTACTGCACGCGCCCGCTGTCCTTGAGCCACGAATGCTCGGGGCCGACGCCAGGATAGTCGAGGCCCGCGGAGATCGAATGCCCTTCGAGGATCTGCCCCTCGCCGTCCTGCAGCAGATACGTACGGTTCCCGTGCAGCACGCCGGGACGCCCGCCGTTCATCGACGCCGCATGCCCGTTCTCGACATCGAGACCGTGTCCGCCCGCTTCCACGCCGTAGATCGCCACGCCCTCATCGTCGAGAAACGGGTGGAAGAGGCCGATGGCGTTCGAGCCGCCGCCGATGCAGGCGACGAGCGTGTCCGGCAAGCGCCCCTCGCGCTCGAGCATCTGTGCGCGCGTCTCGTTGCCGATGATCGCCTGGAAGTCGCGCACCATGGCGGGATAGGGATGCGGCCCCGCTGCCGTGCCGATCAGATAGTAGGTGTCGCGCACGTTGGTCACCCAATCGCGCAAGGCTTCGTTCATGGCGTCCTTGAGCGTGCCCGCGCCCGCCGTGACCGGATTGACCTTGGCGCCGAGCATGTGCATGCGCGCCACGTTCGGCGATTGCCGCGCGACGTCGGTCGCGCCCATGTAGATCTCGCACGGCAGCCCGAAGCGTGCGCAAACCGTTGCGACCGCGACCCCGTGTTGGCCCGCGCCGGTCTCCGCGATGATGCGCGTCTTTCCCATGCGCCGCGCGAGCTGGATCTGGCCGAGGCAGTTGTTGATCTTGTGGCTGCCCGTGTGGTTGAGTTCGTCGCGCTTGAAATAGATCTTGGCGCCGCCGGTGCCACCCTGCGCCTTCGCCACGTCGCGGAAATGCTGCGTCAGACGTTCGGCGAAATAGAGCGGGCTCGGCCGTCCGCCGTAGTGGTTGAGCAGATCGGTCAGCTCGGCCTGGAACGCGGGATCGTTCTTGGCCGTCGTGTAGGCCGTCTCGAGATCGAGGATCAGCGGCATCAGCGTCTCAGCGACGAACCGGCCGCCGTAAAGCCCGAAATGGCCGCGCTCGTCCGGCCCGGTCATGAGCGTGTTGAGCTTGGCTTCGCTCGATTTCTGCGTGTTCGAGGCCATGGGCCTTGATCCTCTTGCGGCGCGCCGATCAGGGCGCGGGAATTTCAGGTCTGCTTGGACCATGATCGCTTCGGACCCTATCAGTCCGAAGCGTGAATCATAGGTCTCATCAAAAAGCTAGAGCATTGTCATGCTCTAGCGGCCTTTGCCGCCTGAAGGAAGCGGCGGATGCGCTCGGGATCCTTCTCGCCCGGTCGGCTTTCGACCCCCGAGGAGACGTCGACGATGGCCGCGCCCGTGAGCGCGATGGCCGCCGCCACGTTTTCCGGGGTCAGGCCGCCGGCCAGCGCGAACGGAGCCCGATCCCGCGCACCGTCCAGGATGTGCCAGTCGAAGGCGAGGCCGTTGCCACCCGGAAGCGCCGCCGGATCGGCGGGCGGTTTGGCATCGAACATCAGGAGGTCCGCGCCGCCGCCCGGTTCGAGATAGGAATAGGCCGCCGTCACCTCCTCCGCCGTGCCGACCGGCACTGCCTTGAGCACGGAAAGCCCGCTGCGGATGCGGATCGCCTCTGCGCGTGCGGGCGTCTCGTGGCCATGAAGCTGAATGACGTCCGGCCGAACCTCGCCCGCAACCAAATCGACGAGCGCGTCGTCCGGATCGACGAGCAGCGTCACGGTCTGGGCGCCGCCGCTGGCCCGCGTATGCCGCACGAGCGCCGCGGCCTCGGCAACGGACACGTTGCGCGGGCTTTTCGGAAACAGCACGAAGCCCACCAAGTCGGCACCCGCCGCAAGCGCGGCATCGAGCGCGGCCTCGGTACGCAATCCGCAGATTTTCACGCGTGTGGACATAGATCGCTTTGGGTTGGAGACATCTGCGAGTTTTGCAAGCGGATCTGGATCCCGGACTCCGCCGGGATGACGTGGTTTAGTCCGGCAGCCTTCCACCAAAACGTCACACCGGCGAAGGCCGGTGTCCAGACACGTCTGTCGGGTCTGGGATCAATCTGCGTGTGACGCGCACCCAGACTACGCCGCGTTGCGCTTGTCGGGAGCGGCGAGCGCCTTGGCGCGGGCGCTGACCTCGGCATCGCGTTCGCGCATGAGGCGGTCGGCTTCCGTTTGCCATCGCCGCGCCTCGCCGGAGCGGACCCGCGCCGTTCGCCGCCATCGGCTCTGCGACAGCCACGTCGCCGTGCCGCCGAGAAGCACGCCGATCAGCAGCGCCCCGAACAGGAAGCCGTAGAACGGCAGCACGACCGACAGCACCGGCGTTTCCGGCCGGAATGGATCGAGCACGAGCCGGGCCGCATGACGGTTTGCGACCGCGAGCGTGATGAGAAGCGCCGCCGCGGGAAACGCCACCAGAAGCCAGATGATTCGTCTGAGCACGCTCGCTCCTGTCGATCCATTGAGCGGACGCTCGCGCGCTCCGCCGTTTTACGTCGTTGCGTTCAGCCGGTCGCGAAGCTCCTTGCCCGTCTTGAAGAACGGGACGAACTTCTCTGCAACCGGCACCGGTGTGCCGGTCCGCGGGTTGCGCCCTTGGCGTGCCGCCCGGTGCTTCACCGTGAAGGCGCCGAAACCGCGCAATTCCACACGATCGCCCTGCGCGAGCGCATCGACGATCTCGTCGAACACGACATTGACGATCCGCTCGACGTCACGATGATAAAGATGCGGATTCGAGGCTGCAATTTTTTGAATAAGTTCTGATTTGATCAAAGCACGGGCCTCCCGACGGAATTATTTCTTTAGTTTTCCGCAGGTTGCCAAACCGAAACAAGCCCGTCAAGGCCAAGCCGGCCCATGTTCGCGGGCAGGGCCACAAGATTAACCAGTCCGCCGAGGGCATGGACCAGCGCCGTTCCGGCCGCCCGGGACGCCCCTCCCGTCAGCGCACCCCACGCGCTGTCGGTGTCGGGCTTCCAGTCGACCACCTTGAGGTCCTTGCTCACGTTACGGCTGGTTTCGAGCCAGTGCACGGCTTCCGCTTCGCCGCCGATCTCGTCGATGAGCTTGTTGGAGAGTGCCTGCCGGCCCGAGTAGATCCGCCCCTGCACGAGACCGTCCACGTCCCGCGGATTGATGCCGCGCCGGTCCTGGACCAGCGACAGGAACCAGCGGAAGCCGTCGTCGATGGTCTCCTGCATGACCTTTCGGGCGCCCTCGGAGGTCGGCTCGAACGGGTTCGGCACCGCCTTGAGGTCGCCGCTCTTCACCTCGTTGAACTTCACGCCGAGCTTGCCCAGCATCTCGGACACCTCCGGCCACTGCGCGAGTACGCCGACGGAGCCGGTGATCGTGTTGCCGCGCGCCACGATGTGATCCGTGCCGAGCCCGACGATATAGCCCGCCGATGCCGCGATCGTGCCGAACTGCGCCACCACGGGCTTTTTCTCGGCAACGTCGCGCAGCGCCAGATAGAGGCTTTCGCCGCCCGTCGTCGTGCCGCCGGGACTGTTGACGAACACCAAGAGCGCCTCGACGTGCTTCGCGTCGCGGATCTTCTTCAGCATCGCGATCTGGTCGCGGTCGTCCGTGATCGTGCCCTCGATGGCGACGCGCGCGATCTGCCTCGCGCCGCCGAGCGCAGAGAGATTGTCGCTGCCGAACATCAGCGCGCCGAGAAGGAGCCCGACGAACAGAACCGCAGCGGTGCGCCAGAAGGCGAGGCGCCGGCGCATGCGGCGGCGGTCGATAACGGCTTCGGTTTCGAGCGACATCGGGCATGCTCCAGGGATTAAGCCATTGCCGGCAAAATAGGAAACCGCCGCACCGTGCGCAATGCCCGTCCGTCTCGAAACGTCACACGTATCTGGATCCCGGCCTCCGCCGGGATGACGTTTGTTTCGGATCGACCAATCCGCTCAAATGAAACGTCATCCCGGCATCATGGCGGAGCCATGCTTCGCACGGACAGCCGGGATCCGGACACGGCAGGTAACAAGAAAAAGCGCGGGACTTTCGCCCCGCGCAGTGTCTCTTCAACCTTGGCAACGGGCGGAGGCTTACTCCTCGTCACCGCCGTCGGCATCGCGCTTCTTGATCGCGGCCTTGAAGATGTCGCCGAGCGATGCGCCCGAGTCGGACGAGCCGTACTGAGCCACAGCCTGCTTCTCCTCGGCGATCTCGAGCGCCTTGATCGAGACCGAGATGCGCCGCGCAGCCTTGTCGGCGGCGATGACGGCCGCATCGACCTTCTGCCCGACCGAGAAGCGCTCCGCGCGCTGCTCCGAACGGTCACGCGACAGATCCGAGCGCTTGATGAACGTGGTGATGTCGCTGTCGGCGATCTTCACCTCGATGCCGTTCTCCTGCACCGCGACGACCTCGCAGGTCACCTGGTCGCCCTTCTTGTACTTGCCGAGCGCGTCGGCCGGATCGCCGCCGAGCTGCTTGATGCCGAGCGAGATGCGCTCCTTCGAGCTGTCGACGTCGAGCACCACCGCTTTGACGGTGTCGCCCTTCTTGTAGTCCTTGATCACCTCGTCGCCCGGCTTCTGCCAGTCGAGGTCCGAGAGATGGACCATGCCGTCCACACCGCCGTCGAGGCCGATGAACAGGCCGAACTCGGTGATGTTGCGGATCGGGCCTTCGACCTCGGTGCCCTTCGGATGCTGGGCCAGGAAGGCATCCCACGGGTTGTCCTGGGTCTGCTTGAGGCCGAGCGAGATGCGCCGCTTGGCGGGATCGACCTCGAGGATCTGCACCTCGACCTGCTGGCTGGTCGACACGATCTTGCCGGGGTGCACGTTCTTTTTGGTCCAGCTCATCTCGGAGACGTGGATCAGGCCTTCGACGCCCGGCTCGAGCTCGACGAACGCGCCGTAGTCGGCGATGTTCGTCACCGTGCCGTTGAAGCGCGCGCCGATCGGATACTTGGCTTCGATGGCCGACCACGGGTCGGACTGAAGCTGCTTCATGCCGAGGCTGATGCGCTGCGTCTCGGGGTTGATGCGTATGATCTGCACCTTCACCGTGTCGCCGACGTTCAGGATCTCGGACGGATGGTTGACGCGGCGCCACGCCATGTCGGTGACGTGCAACAGGCCGTCGATGCCGCCGAGATCGATGAACGCACCGTAGTCGGTGATGTTCTTGACCAGGCCGTCGATGATCTGGCCCTCGGCGAGGCGTGCCACGATGTCGGCGCGCTGCTCGGCACGCGTCTCTTCCAGCACCGAGCGGCGCGAGACGACGATGTTGCCGCGGCGGCGGTCCATCTTCAGGATCTGGAACTGCATCGGCTGATGCATCAGCGGGCCGATGTCGCGCACCGGGCGGATGTCGACCTGCGAGCCGGGCAGGAACGCCACCGCGCCGTCGAGGTCCACGGTGAAGCCGCCCTTGACCTTGTTGAAGATGACGCCCGTCACCTTCTCGCCCTTCTCGGACAGCTTCTCGAGGCGTGTCCAGCTCTCCTCGCGGCGCGCCTTGTCGCGCGAGAGAACGGCTTCGCCGAGCGCGTTTTCGATGCGCTCGAGGTAGACTTCGACGGTGTCGCCGACCTTGAGGTCGCCCGGCTTGCCGCCGATGCCGAACTCTTTGAGCGCGACGCGGCCTTCCATCTTGCGACCGACGTCGATGACGGCGAGATCCTTCTCGATGCCGACGACCTTGCCCTTGACGACGTTGCCTTCGAAGACGT
>JAFKKW010000420.1 GCA_017304275.1 Hyphomicrobiales bacterium
AGAAGGCTGCGCCGTGCACGGCGCGCGTAGCGACATTGAGCCTTTGTGCCGGCTGCATGGCGGCCAGCGCCTTCTGAACCTCATGCGGCGTCGCCGTCGCCGTATTGCCGACCTTGCGCGGCGCGGGAACGGCCGCGTCGAGGCTGTCCACGCCGCAGAGGCCGCACGCCGTCGGACCGACGATGCGGCGGCGGCGCTCGACGTGCTTGCGGCCGCTGGCGGGGACCAGCCACATGCGGGCTTCCAAGCCCTTCTCGTGCGTGACGATCTCGAGCTCGCTGATCTCACCGCGGGAGGCGACGATGCCCTCCGTGATCGAGAAGCCGACGGCGAAGTCCTCGAGGTCGGCGGGCGTCGCCATCATGACCGCGTGCGTCGCGCCGTCGTAGACGAGCGCGACCGGCGTCTCCTCCGGGATGAGGCGCGTGGCGTCCTCGACGCCGGCCTGTCCGACGCGGCGGGACGGTACGCGGACCGACGTCTCCGGCATGGAGGCTACTCCGCAGCCTCAGCCGGCACGATGCGGCGCGTCAGGTCGGAGAACTCGTTGTACTCCTCCTGATACTCCGACGGACCATTCGAGCGCGAGACCTCGACCGCCGTCACCTTGTACTCGGGGCAGTTGGTCGCCCAATCCGAGAAGTCCGTGGTGATGACGTTGGCCTGGGTCATGGGGTGGTGGAACGTGGTGTAGACAACACCCGTCGCCACGCGGTCGGTGATCTTGGCGCGCAGAGCGGTGCCGCCAGCGCGGCTCTTCACCGCCACCCAGTCGCCGTCCTTGATGCCGCGATGCTCGGCGTCGAACGGGTTGATCTCGAGCACATCCTCGGGATGCCAGGCGCTGTTCGCCGTGCGGCGCGTCTGAGCACCGACATTGTACTGCGACAGGATGCGGCCCGTGGTGAGGATGAGCGGGTAGCGCGCACCGGTCCGCTCGTCGGTCGGCACGTATTCGGTGAGCATGAATTTGCCCTTGCCGCGGACGAACTCGCCCACGTGCATGATCGGCGTGCCCTCGGGGTGCTCGTCGTCGCACGGCCACTGGACGGAGCCCATCTTGCGGATCTTCTCGAATGAGACGCCCTTGAAGGTCGGCGTGAGGCGGGCGATCTCGTCCATGATCTCGGACGGATCCGTGTAGTTCCAGTTGAGGCCGAGCTTCTGGGCGATCAACTGCGTGATCTCCCAATCGGCGTAGCCGTTCTTGGGCGTCATCACCTTCGCCACCATCTGGATGCGACGCTCGGCGTTGGTGAAGGTGCCGTCCTTCTCGAGGAAGGTGCAGCCCGGCAGGAAGACGTGGGCGTAGCGCGCGGTCTCGTTCAGGAAGAGGTCCTGTACGACGACGCACTCCATGGCCGCGAGGCCGGCCGCGACGTGATGCGTGTTGGGATCGGACTGAAGAATGTCCTCGCCCTCGATGTAGATTGCCTTGAACGTGCCTTCGACGGCCGCGTCGAGCATGTTCGGGATGCGCAGGCCGGGCTCCGGATCGAGCGTGCAGTTCCACTCCTTCTCGAAGGCAGTGCGCGTCTCGATGTCCGAGATATGACGGTAGCCGGTCAGCTCGTGCGGGAACGAGGCCATGTCGCAGGAGCCCTGCACGTTGTTCTGGCCACGCAGCGGGTTCACGCCCACGCCCGGACGGCTCATGTTGCCGGTCGCCATGGCGAGGTTGGCGATAGCCATGACCGTGGTCGAGCCCTGCGAGTGCTCGGTGACGCCGAGGCCGTAGTAGATGGAAGCGTTGCCGCCGGTGGCGTAGAGGCGGGCCGCGCCGCGGATCAGCTCGGGTTTGACGCCCGTGTACTTCTCCATGGCTTCGGGCGAGTTGACCTCCTGCGAGACGAACTCGCACCACTCCTTGAACTCGTTCCAGTCGCAGCGCTCGCGGATGAAGGTCTCGTTGTAGAGCTTCTCGGTGACAATCACGTGCGCCATCGCGGTCACGACGGCGACGTTGGTGCCGGGCTGCAGCGGGAGATGGTAATCGGCCTCGATGTGCGGCGAGCGCACGAGGTCCGTACGGCGCGGGTCGATGACGATCAGCTTGGCGCCCTCGCGCAGGCGCTTCTTCATGCGGCTGCCGAAGACAGGATGCGCATCGGGAGGATTGGCGCCGATGATGAGGATGACGTCGGTTTCCTCGACGGAGTCGAAGTCCTGCGTGCCCGAGCTTTCGCCGAACGCGGTCTTCAAGCCGTAGCCGGTCGGCGAGTGGCAGACGCGGGCGCAGGTGTCGACGTTGTTCACGCCGAAGCCGGCGCGGATCAGCTTCTGGACGAGATAGGCTTCCTCGTTGGTGCATCGCGACGAGGTGATGCCGCCCACGGCAGCGCGGCCGTACTGGTTCTGGATGCGTTGGAACTCGGAGGCGACGCGGCCGATGGCCTCTTCCCAGGTCGTCTCGCGCCAGGGATCGGTGATCTTGTCGCGCACCATGGGCTTCATGATGCGATCCTGGTGAGTGGCGTAGCCGTAAGCGAAACGGCCCTTGACGCAGGAATGGCCGCGGTTGGCCTTGCCGTCCTTCCACGGCACCATGCGCACCACCTCCTCGCCGCGCATCTCGGCCTTGAAGGCGCAGCCGACGCCGCAGTAGGCGCAGGTGGTGATGACGGAATGCTCGGGCTGGCCGAGCTCGATGACGCCGTTCTCGATCAGGGTTGCGGTCGGGCAGGCCTGCACGCAGGCGCCGCAGGAGACGCACTCGCTGTCGAGGAAGACTTCATCCATGCCAGCGGCGACACGGCTGTCGAAGCCGCGGCCGGAGATGGTGAGCGCGAAGGTGCCCTGCACCTCTTCGCAGGCGCGGACGCAACGGTTGCAGACGATGCACTTCGACGGATCGTAAGTGAAGTACGGATTGGTCTCGTCCTTGGAGATCCAGAGATCGTTGGCGGCGCCATCAAGGCGGCTTTTGGCGAAGACATGGTTGGCGCCATCGTAGCCGTAGCGCACGTCGCGCAGGCCGACGGCACCCGCCATGTCCTGCAGCTCGCAGTCGCCGTTGGCGGCGCAGGTCAGGCAGTCCAGCGGATGGTCGGAGATGTAGAGTTCCATCACGCCCTTGCGGATGGCGGCGAGGCGCGGGGTCTCCGTATGGATGTTGATGCCGGGGGCGACCGGCGTCGTGCACGAGGCCGGCGTGCCGTTGCGGCCTTCGATCTCGACTAGGCAGAGGCGGCAGGAGCCGAAGCTGTCCAGCATGTCGGTGGCACAGAGCTTGGGGATCGTCGTGCCCATCTCCATCGCCGCGCGCATGATGGACGTACCCTCCGGCACCGTCACCTCGACGCCGTCGATGGTGCACGTCACCATCTTCTCGGACTTGGACTCCGGCGTACCAAAGTCGATTTCTTTGATCAGGGCCATGATCCTACTCCGCTGCCTCGGCCAGCTTAGGCGCGGGCCGGCCGAAATCTTCAGGGAAATGCGTCAATGCGCTCATAACGGGATATGGGGTGAATCCCCCCAAAGCGCAAAGCGAACCGAACTTCATAGTATTACAGAGGTCCTCGATGATGGCCAGGTTGCGGGCGGTATCCTCGCCCGCCATTACCTTGTCCATGGTCTCGCGACCGCGCGTCGAGCCGATGCGGCACGGCGTGCACTTTCCACAACTCTCGATTGAGCAGAAATCGAAGGCAAACCGCGCCATCTTGGCCATGTTGGCCGTCTCGTCGAAGACGACGACGCCGGCGTGACCGATCAGGCCATCTTTGGCGGCGAATGCCTCATATTCGAAGGGCGTGTCGAACAGGGCGCGCGGGAAGTAGGCGCCGAGCGGACCGCCGACCTGAACTGCCTTCACCGGACGGCCGGACAGCGTTCCGCCGCCGATGTCGTCCACGAGCTCGCCGAGCGTGATGCCGAAGGCGGTCTCGAACAGACCGCCGAACTTGAGGTTGCCGGCGAGCTGGATCGGCATCGTGCCGCGCGAGCGGCCCATGCCGTAATCCGCGTAGGCTTTGGCGCCTTCGGCCATGATGTAGGGCACGGCGCAGAGCGAAAGCACGTTATTGATGACGGTCGGCTGCGCAAACAAGCCCTTGTGCGCGGGCAGCGGGGGCTTGGCGCGCACCAAGCCGCGCTTGCCCTCCAGGCTTTCGAGCAGAGAGGTCTCCTCGCCGCAGACATAGGCGCCCGCCCCCATGCGCACCTCGAGCTCGAAGGCGTGGTCGGTGCCACGGATCTTCGGGCCGAGGAAGCCGGCCTTCTTCGCCGCGGCGATGGCCGCGTTCAAGGCCTTCTCGGCGTGGGGATACTCGGAGCGCAGGTAGATGTAGCCCCGCGTCGCGCCGACCGCGATGCCGGCAATGGTCATGCCTTCGATGAGCAGGAAGGGATCGCCTTCCATGATCATACGGTCGGCGAAGGTGCCGCTGTCGCCCTCGTCGGCGTTGCAAACGATGTATTTCTGCTGGCCCATCGGCGTGTCGTGGACCGTCTTCCACTTGATGCCGGTCGGGAAGCCGGCGCCGCCGCGGCCGCGCAGGCCGGACTTGGCGACTTCGTCGACGATCTCGATCGGCTTTATCGCGAGCGCACGCTCAAGGCCCTTGTAGCCGTCGTGGGCACGATAGTCGTCGAGCGAGACCGGATCGGTGATGCCGCAGCGCGCGAACGTGAGCCGCGTCTGGCGCGTCATGTAGGGATGCTCGTCGACAACGCCGATGGCGAGCGGGTGCTTGATATCGGCGACCGGACGACCTTGGAAAATGCCGGCCTTCACGAGGCTGTCGACGTCGCTCACGGCGACGGGGCCGAAGCCGAACCGTGTGCCTTCGCGCTCGATCTCGACCAGCGGCTCGAGCCAGAGCATGCCGCGCGAGCCGTTGCGCACGATCTGGACCTGTGCGCCAGCCTTCTTCGCCGCCGCGGCAAGCGCAGCCGCGACCTCATCGGCTCCCACTGCCACCGCGGCAGCATCGCGCGGCACGAAAATCCGCAGCATCATGTCTGAGCCTCTTTGATCAACTGGTCCAACCGGCCGGCATCAAGACGACCAACGACGCGGCCGTCGAGCATGGCGGATGGCGCCGTGGCGCAGAGACCGAGACAATAAACCGCCTCCAGCGTCACGCGGCCGTCGGCAGAGGTGGCGCCGCATTCGACGCCGAGTCGCTCCTCCGCCCGCTCGACCAGGCGCTCGCAGCCCATCGATTGGCAAGCCTCGGCGCGGCACAGCTTCAGGACGTGCTTGCCCGGTAGCTCGCGGCGGAACTCGTGATAGAAGGTGACGACGCCGTGGACCTCGGCACGCGACAGGTTAAGCTCCCGCGCGATAACGGGAATAGCCTCTTCCGGAACATGCCCGTAGGCGTTCTGAACGGCGTGCAGGATGGGCATCAGCGGCCCTTCCAGATGCAGATGCGCGGCGACGATCTCGACCGTGCGCTCCTCGCTCCATGGCTCGAAGCGGCTCATGGCGTCCTCCAACGCTGTTTATAGTTATTACAGTCTAGATCACCCCCCGGCGCCGAAAGATCAATACCCTGAATTCGTGCGATGATAGATTGCGTCTATCAGCTTGCGCGACAGGTCAAATTCCGCTTCCTGCGCCCCTGTTCAGGCCACGATTGTTTCCGGCGGAGCGCCGACCCGTTTGGCGTGGGCGATGAACGCCGCGACCAGCGGTGAATGAGGCTCGCGCTTGGTGACCACCAGACCGATCTTGTGCGTCACGACGGGGTCGACGAGTTGTATCGGACGCAGCCTGCTCGGACGATCGAGCGTCTCGGCGAGCCGGGACGGCAGAATGCTGGCCCATTCGCCGCTCCTCACGTGCGCGTAAAGAACGAGCATGGAATTGCTTTCCAGCGTCGGGGTCTGCAGCGCTCCCGCCTCCTCCAGGTGACGGTCGATCAGACGGCGGTTCTGCATGTCGGGCGTGAGCAGGCAGAGGGGAAGCTGGCCGGCCTCCGCCCAGGTGACCTTTTCCCGCTTGGCGAGCGGGCTTTCCGGCGCCACCAGCAGCACGTAACGCTCGTCGTGAATGCGGATGGTCTCGAAGCGCGGAGGCGGCTCGTTGTCCACGTAGGAAATGCCGATGTCGACCTCGAGATTCTCAAGCTTGGCGAGGATGGCGTCCGAGGTCATCGACAGGATGGTCAGGTGAACGTCAGGGTAGCGGCGGCGCATCGGCACCGTCAGCTCGGCGAGGAACGGCAAGGCGGTCGGGATGACGGCGAGCTTCAGGTGACCGCTGAGCCCTTTCTTCAGGGCTTCGATCTCCTGGCGCATGGCCCTCGAGTCGCCGACGATGCGCCGCGCCCAGTCCAGGATGCGCTCGCCTTCGGGGGTAAAGCGCCGAAAGCGGGAGCCGCGCTCCACGATCAGCACGCCAAGATGATCCTCCAGGCTTTTCAATGCTGAAGAGAGCGTGGGCTGGGTGACGCCGGCCGCCTCCGCCGCACGGCCGAAGTGGCGTTCGCGGGCGAGAGCAAGCAGCAATTCAAGCTTATCGATCATGGTTCCAGACGCCGTCTGGCGCGGGTCGAGCAAAACGTGGAACCAGTATAGACGAGAGGGCGCCCCGGCGCACGGGCCGCGGACGGTCAAAGGCGTCATTTCTTCGGGTTTTCTGCGCTCCCGTTCCCTAAGGATCGATTTGTCGGGTGACGCTTACGAGGGCGTTTACCTCAAGATGTATATTTCATCAGTCCGACGACTGCAGGATAGCGGAATTTACGACTCTTAAGCAGCTGCGGGAGGACTGTGGGCTCCTTGTCTGGGAGCCATAGTCATGTTGTCGCGTGTTGCATCTGCCTCCTTTCCGCTGCCGCCGTCCCTGTCCGGCCTCCTGCGCCGCTTTTCCGACGATCGGGGCGGCAGCATCGCCGTGATGTTCGCCTTGATGTTCGTCGCGCTGGCCCTTTTCGTCGGCGCCGCGGTCGACCTCGGCCGCTGGTCGCAGGCGCGCAGCCAGACGATCTCGGCCATGGACGCGGCCGTGCTTGCGGGCGGGCGCGTGCTGCAGATCAATGAGAACGACCTCGAAGGCGCCCGGCTTGCGGCGCAGCAATACTACGCCGAGAACACGAAGGACCGCGTTCCCGTGGTCGAGGACACGATCTCGTTCGACATCGTCGACAACAACACCGGCTTTGCCGCCACCGGCAACGCCTATCTTACGACGACATTCCTCAACTTAGCGCATATTTCGCGCCTTCCTCCCTTCGGCACCTCCGAGGCCGAGTTCTCGAAGGCACAGATCAAGGCCGGCGGCAAGTCGAACAGCG
>JAFKKW010000421.1 GCA_017304275.1 Hyphomicrobiales bacterium
ACCACGAGGCCTCGGGCGGCGTGATCCTGCTCATCGCCGCCGTGGCCGCGCTGATCCTCGCTAACTCCGCGCTGGCACCCCTCTATGGCGCCCTTCTCGATACGCATGTATCCTTACGTATCGGCGAATGGGGGCTCGACAGGAGCCTCCTGCATTGGATCAACGATGGCCTGATGGTCATCTTCTTTTTTTACGTCGGCCTAGAGATCAAGCGCGAGTTGATCGAGGGCGAGCTGTCGACGGTGAAGCAGGCGGCGCTCCCGGCTATCGGCGCCTTGGGCGGAATGATCGTGCCGGCGCTCATCTACACCTGGATCAACTGGGGAGATTCACACGCCCTGCGCGGCTGGGCCATCCCGACGGCAACCGACATCGCTTTCGCCATCGGCGTCCTGGCCCTGCTTGGGCCGCGCATTCCGTCGTCGCTCAAGATCTTTCTCCTGGCGCTCGCCATCATCGACGATCTCGGGGCGATCATCATCATCGCCGTGTTCTACACGGCCAATTTGTCGCTTGTGGCGTTGTCGCTTGCGGCCGTTGGGATCCTGGCGTTGTTCGTTCTCAACCGGCGCGGCGTGACGCGGACGGCTGCCTACGTCCTGGCGGGTGCCTTCGTGTGGTTGTGCGTGCTGCAGTCGGGTGTGCATGCGACGCTCGCCGGCGTGATCACCGCCATCGCGGTCCCGCTGCTGCCGGTCGCCAACGGCAATGGCAACGGCGACTCCGAAACGTTGGCCGCCAAGCTGCAGGACAGCCTCTATCCATGGGTCACGTTCGGCGTCCTCCCCGCGTTCGCATTCGCCAACGCCGGGGTGTCGCTGGCGGGACTGACACCCGAAACGCTGTTGAGCCCGATCCCGCTCGGGATTGCCCTCGGCCTTTTGGTCGGCAAGGCCATCGGCGTCTACGGTTTCACGACCGGGGCGATTGCGCTGGGTATCGGGTCGCGACCGGAAGGAAGCTCGCGCATTCAGATGTTCGGCGTCGCCGTCCTGGCCGGCATCGGGTTCACGATGAGCTTGTTCATCGGCATGCTGGCATTTCCAGAGCCGGCGCACGCCGCCGACATTCGCATCGGCGTGCTGTCCGGCTCCCTATGTGCGGCGCTGCTGGGCTTTGCGATTTTGCGGTTCGCAAAGCGCCCGCTGCCGCCGCCCGGCAGGCTTGGATAGCCGGGGAGCGGTTTGGTCTAGCGGCCCGTCGCTTCGGCGCGGGCCCTGAGCCCGCTGCGCTTCTTGTACTTCTCGGTGAGCCCGTCCCATTCGATCTCGAGCGACCCGCCGGTCGTCCGGTGCTGGCGGTCCCAGTTCGACAAGAGATCGATGCAGGCGTGGTCGATGTAGTCGAGATCGTCGATGTGCACGTGCACGTGCGTGTTGGGCTTCAGGCGTTCGAGCTCGCTGGCGAGCATCGGCAGCCGAATGAGCGTCGCCGCGCCCTTGAGGCGCAAATCCACGCGGTTGGCGCCGAGATCTTCGGCCTTCTCGACCTCGAGATGCGAGAACGCATAGAGCAGTTTCAGGAGCGACAGGACGAGGCCGACAACGACGCCCAAAAGCAGGTTGGTCGCGACGATGGTTGCAACGGTGATGAAGTAGATCGCAACCTCGGTCGTGCCGTACTTCCTGAGCGCCGGCACGATCTTCGGATAGGCGAGCTTGTAGCCGGTATAGACCAGCACAGCGGCAAGCGCCGAGACCGGGATGTAGGAGAGCGTCCACGGCAACGCGCTGGCGAAGATCAGGAGCCAGACGCCGTGCAGGATGGCGGAGGCGCGCGTCACGGCACCGGCATCAACGTTGGCGCCCGAGCGCACGATGACTCCCGTCATCGGCAGCACGCCGAGCAGGCCGCAAAGCGCGTTGCCGATGCCCTGGGCGGAAAGCTCCTTGTCGTACTTGGTGCGCGCGCCGCTGTGCATCTGGTCGACCGCCGTCGCGCAGAGCAGCGTCTCCGCGCTGGCGATGAAGGCGATCGAGATCGCCCCGACCAGCATCGGCGCCTCGAAGATCCGCATCAGGTTGTCGAACGTCGGGAGCGCGACCGTCGACCAGATGTTGTTCGGCACGTCGACGTAAAGAATATCGGAAAGCCCGAGCAGCGCGGCCGCCAGCATGGCGACGATCACGCCGACCAGCGGCGCCGGCATCAGGCGCAACGACTTGGGCGCGTAGGACCATCCGGCGATGGCGATGATCGTGAGCACGCCGATGAGGCCGGCCTGGAAGCGGTGATCGCCCGCCTCGATGGCCTCGATGAGCGTGCCGGGCATGCCGAGCAGGTTCTGGATTCCCGTCCCGATCGGCTTCCCGTCGAACATCACATGGAACTGCGCGACGAGAATCAGCACGCCGATGCCGGCCAGCATGCCGTGGATCACGGCCGGCGAGACGGCACGGAACCATTGTCCGAGCTTGAGGATGCCGGCGCCGAGTTGCAGCAGTCCCGCGAACAGCACAACCACGCCGAGCATCTCGACGCCGTTGGCCTGCACGAACTGCAGCACGAGCACGCTGAGTCCGGCGGCGGGTCCGCTCACCTGCAGCGGCGATCCCGCAAGAAACCCGACGATAAGGCCGCCGATGATGCCGGTGATGATGCCGGCGGTCGGCGGCATCCCGGAGGCGATGGAGATGCCCATGCATAACGGGAGTGCCACGAGAAAGACGACGATCGAGGCGAGCAGATCCTTGCTGAACGTGGAGGTCGATGTGCCTGCCGTCATTGCCCCATCGCGCCCGGCCTTTATTGGCCCGGCGCCCCCCAATAAGATGCTATGCTCGGGCGGGTACGCGCCCGAAGCGGCGGACGATAGCGGGCGTCCCTATCGGCCGCAACCGGAAGTCGTCTTGACGGTAGCCCGTCGAGGCAGAGGAGGGCGGGTACGGTCCCCACCCATCCGGGCAGGTGCGACGATTGCCGACTCGCGTGTGGTCGAACTTTAGGTAGATATCAGGATGTAAAGGACCGCATCCTGAGCGGTCCATAAGAACCCTTATCCCATTGGGGCGAACCAGAATGTCCAGCTTTCCCGAGAAACTGACCGATCGCTTCCGCCGCTTCAAGCACCGCCACTTCGTTCCCAACGCCGACCATTACGAGGAGCTGGCCACCTACGGACAGGACCCCGACGTGATGGTCATTTCCTGTTGCGACAGTCGGGTCGACCCGGAAACCATCTTCACCGCCATGCCGGGCGAGATGTTCGTCGTGCGCAACGTCGCGAACCTCGTGCCGCCCTACGAGACGGGCGGCAAGTACCATGGCGTCTCCACCGCCATCGAGTTCGCGGTCATGAACCTTCGCGTCAAGCACATCGTCATCTTGGGCCACTCCGGCTGCGGCGGCATCAAGGCTGCCCTCGACCAGAGCGCCGCCATTCAGACCGAAGCCATGTTCATCTCGCGCTGGATGTCGATGCTCGACGACGCGCGGCTTCACGTTCTTGCCGCCCACCAGATGGCGCCGACCGCCGAGAAGGCGAGGCTCCTCGAGCTGGAAGGCATCAAGAGCTCCATCAAGAACCTGCGCACCTTCCCCTTCGTGAAAACGGAGGAGGACAAGGGACGGCTCTCGCTGCACGGCGCCTATTTCGAGATCGCGAACGGAATGCTGAGTGTTCTCAACCACTCCCGCGGTGAGTTCTTCGCGCTTTAGCGTTCTAGAGCCGTTCTGACTTAGGTGGAAGCAGCCGCACCTAAATCTATCGCAACCCTTCGCCTCTTCCCGGCGGGTGAGGGGGAGGAGCCGATTCCGGCTAAGTCGGAAACACTCTAGCGGCGCGCTCATAGCGAAAGGTGTCTGGATCCCGTCCTCCGCCGGGACGACGTCTATAAGTGGGCGCGCCGATAGCCACCAGGAAACGTCACCCCGACCAAGGTCGGGGTCCAGACGCGCGGGTCAGGGACGAATGATCACTGGGAGGGCGTGCTTTTCCCTTGTGCCGCGGTGATCACTGGGAGCAGCTTGGCCTCGAGGCTTTCCTTCGAGATCGGACCCACGTGCTTGTAGGCGATCCTGCCCGCGCCATCGATGACGAACGTCTCCGGCATGCCGTACACACCCCACTCGATGGCATTCCGCCCTGAGCGGTCCGTGCCGACCGCAGTGAACGGATTGCCGTAACGGCCGATGAATCGCCTTCCGGCTTCGGGTTGATCCTTGTAATTGACGCCGTAGATGTCGACCCCCGAGCGCTCCTTGAGGGTGATCAGCAGCGGGTGCTCCTCGATGCAGGGTACGCACCACGAGGCCCAGAAGTTGACGATCGAGACTTTGCCCTTGGCGAGATCGGTCGCATGGAAGCCCGGCACCGGCTGTCCGTTTTCGAGCAGTCCCTCGAGCGCCGGGAAGTCGGTTTGGGGAACAGGCTTTCCGATTAGGGCCGAGGGCAGCTTCGACGGATCGCCCGAGGTCAGCGCAAAGGCGAACAGCGCCGCCATGACGACGAAAATGAGGAATGGCGCGATCGCCCAGCCGCGCCTTTTGGCGCGGTCCGGTACGCTGCCTGCGACGGGCCCCGCGTCCTGGCTCATGCCGAGCCCCGATCACTCGCAGGCGCGCTCGTCGAACGGCGCTTGAGCCCGCGCCGCTCCGCGTCGGCAAGCGCATTGGCCTGCCGCCATCCGTCGAACAGCGTCCAGCCGATGAGCAGGCCGACGATAGCGACGAACGCGCCGTAGGACGCCCAGATGAAGGCGGCGTGCGGTCCGAGATCCATGAGCCTACTCCGCTCCCGCCGAGAACCGTTGCTCGTCGCGCTCGACCTGCGCCATGCGCATGGCCTTCACACGCCGCCGAACGATCTCGGTCTGCATCGCCTTGAGGTGTAGCGCGATGAACAGGAGCGTGAAGCCCACCGCCGAGATCAGGAGCGGGGTGCGCATCGAGGGATCGACCGTCGAGGTAAAGCCGGTCGACGGCTGGTGCAGCGTGTTCCACCAGTCGACCGAGAATTTGATGATCGGCAGGATGGCGACGCCGACCAGCGCCAGCACCGCCGTGAGCTTGCCCGCAAGCGATTCGTCATCGAGCGACGAGCGCAGCGCGATCAGGCCGAGATAGAGGAAGAAGAGGATCAGCACCGATGTCAGGCGGGCATCCCACACCCAGTACGTGCCCCACATCGGCTTGCCCCAGAGGGAGCCCGTGATGAGCGCGGCGAGCGTGAACGCGGCGCCGATCGGTGCGGCGGCCTTGGCGGACACGTCCGCGAGCGGGTGGCGGAACACCAGGAGCCCGAAGCGCGAGACTGCGACGATGGAATAGCCCATCATCGCGAGCCACGCCGACGGCAGGTGGATGTACATGATCTTGACCGTCTCGCCCTGTTGGTAGTCGGGCGGTGCCACCAGGAATACGAGGTACATTGCATAGGCGATCAACAGGCACGCGCCCGCGGCCACCCACGGCAGGACGGCGCGCGAAAGCTCCATGAAGCGGGTCGGGTTGGCGAGGCGCTGGGTCAGGGTCTGCATAGAGTTCATCTAAGGCGCTTGCGGCAAAGTGGAAACCAGTTTTCCGCCTGATGGAACGTTACACTACATTAAGGGCACCCGTGCGCCCGGATTTTGCGCGCCTTATGACATCTGCAGCCGCAGCGCCGCCGCCGCCGCCACCGGTGCCGCCGCGACCGAGGCCACCGAAATCGCCAGCAGAATGAGGAACGAGGCGGTGAAGCCGTCCTGGCCGAGCCCCGCGAAGCCAAGGGCGGAAATGCCGAATATCAGGGTCGGGATGTAGAGCGGCAGCACCAGGAGCGCGATCAGGAGGCCCCCACGCCGGGCTTTGAGCGTGAGCGCGGCGCCGATGCTGCCGAGGAAGCTGATGGCCGGCGTTCCCGCCAGCATGGTCGCCACCAGTGCCGGCGTGAGCGCGATGTCGAGGTTGAGCATGAGGCCGAGCACGGGCGCCGCCAGCGCCAGCGGGATGCCGGTCGAGATCCAGTGCGCCAGCGCCTTGGCCACGACCGCAAGCTCGAGCGCCAGCGGCGCCGTCGCCATCACCTCGAGCGAGCCATCCTCCTGGTCGGCCTCGAACAGGCGCGGCAAGGACAGGAGCGCCGCCAGCAGGAGCGCGATCCAGAGAATGCCGGGCGCGATGCGGGAGAGCAGCTTGAGATCCGGCCCGAGCCCGAGCGGCAGCATGGCGACGACGACCAGATAGAACCCGAGCGCGGTGCCGAGCGCCGCCCCCTCGCGTACCGCAAGCGTCAGGTCACGCTTGAGCAGGGCGAGAAATGCGCTCATGGCCGCGCCTCCGGCGAGGGGGTCGCGGTACGCGCACCGAGACGGAGATAGACCGGTTCATCGAGCCCGAGCGGCAGATGCGTGGCGGCGATCACGAGCCCGCCGCCCGCCAGATGCTGCTGGATGAGCTTGGCGAGCAGCTCTGTCGAGGCGGCATCGAGCGAGACGGTCGGCTCGTCGAGTAGCCAGATCGGTCGCGACGCAACGATAAGCCGGGCGAGGCCGAGCCGCCGCTTCTGCCCGGCGGACAGAAGTCCCGCCGGGTAGTCCGCGAGATCGAGCAGCCCGAAGTGCGCGAGCGCATCGTCAACGCGCTCCGCGATCGCATTTCCGTCGCCGCCGTCGAAATACGCCGCCCAGAACGCCAGGTTCTCCGCCGCCGAGAGGTTGGCTTTGACGCCCGTGAGGTGACCGACGTAGTGGCAGCATGCGGCGATATCCCGATCGCCATCGTCGCCTTTGAGCGAGACCGAACCGGCTACGGGCGCGATGAAGCCGGCGATGGTGCGGATCAGCGTCGTCTTTCCGGCACCGTTCGGGCCGACGACGAGCAACGCCTCGCCCGCCTTTGCCGTAAACGACAGATCGGAGATCACGGTCCGCGTGCCGCGTGCGACGGTCAGATTGTCAGCATGAAGAAGCAAAGTGACCGACCGCGTTCGAAACTTACGACCAAAGTGAGTGCGACAGCCTGTATGTTGCCGAAGATTCGAGCAGCACCGTAGTTTTCACAGCGTCGGCCGCCTATATAATTGGCTTGCTTCCATGTTCGCCACTGCAAAAAATGTGAAGGCAGTGCCCGCGCCAGCGGGGATCTCGTCACACCGCCGCGGCGCCGCGGCGGGAGTGTCGATGTCACCCGGCCAACAAATTCCGCTCGGAGGAGAAGAATCGTGAGCGCCACCACGACTGTCACGTCCGCACCGGCATCCATCGACAGCTTCAAG
>JAFKKW010000422.1 GCA_017304275.1 Hyphomicrobiales bacterium
GTGTACTTTGAGACGCCGGCGCGGCGCGGGCGGTCGTTGACGGGCGCATAGGCGGCCTCGTGGCCGTAGGCCTGCACCAGCGCCGGAAGGTAACGGTGCATGCCCGAGAAGTACGGGAGATCGAGAAAAACCTCGCGACGGAACACCTTGATGCCGCAGCCCGTATCCGGACAGCGGTCGTTCAGGACGGCGTCGCGCAGCCAGTTGGCGAACTTCGAGGCGAGGCGTTTCGACGATTGCGCGCGCCGGTTCACGCGGATACCGCCGGCCAGGGCGACGCGCGGTCGGTCAGCGCGATCGAGAAGCGACAGCAGCCTGGCGATGTCGCGGGGATCGTTCTGGCCGTCGCCGTCCATGGTGGCGATGATGGGTGCGGTTGCGGCCCGAACGCCGGTCCTGACGGAGGCGCTCTGGCCGGCGCGCCGCGCATGGCGGACGTAGCGCAGTTGCGGGATGCCGCCGAGCAGCGCCTGGATCTCGGCGGCCGTCGCATCATCGCTGGCGTCGTCGACGACGATGATCTCACGCAGCACGCTCGCCGGGACAGACGCAACCGTTTCGCGGATCAGATCGCCGATGTTGCCCGCTTCGTTGAAGGCCGGGATGACGACCGCCAGTTCCGGCGCCCTGTGCGCTTCCATCAGCGTATCCTCGCAGCGGCCACGCGCATGAGCGGCGTGAAGGGGGAGGCAAGGGCGTTCCACGTGCGGCGCGGGTCGCGCCAGAGGCCGATGAAGGCGATGTGGAGCAGCCCAACGGTCACCGCCATGAAGACGCCGGCAAACAGGATATCGCTCAGGAAATGGGCTCCCTGGGCGATCCTGACCGTTCCCACCAGCAGTCCGCCGGCGATGCCGGTCGCGATCAATCCCAAGCGGAATTGCGGAAGAAGGAATGCGAGCGCGAAGAACGGTGCGAACATGGCGGATGCTTCGCCGCTGACGAACGAGCAGTTGCGCGGGCATTCGCTGGACGGCACGAGAGGCGGCGTGAAGGCTTTGGCGCCGCCGAACTCGATGACATCGCGCGGGCGGGCGCGGCCCATATTGTCCTTGAAGACGAGGTTGGCCACCACGCCGGGGCCAACGACGAGCACGGCGATCATGAACCAGCAGCGTGTCTGCTCCAGGCCGAACCACTTGCGCTCCGCGAAGACGAGACGCGTGGCCACGATCAGGGTCGCAAGGGCGAGCAGCAGGAAGACCACCTGAAACGCTCGGCGCGCAAGCGTGACGGCCGTGGTCGGGCACCAGGGTCTTCCGGGGAGCGCCGACGCAGCAGGACAGGCTTCTCTCACGGCCTCCGAGACCGCGAGATCGATACCGGGGTTGGCGATCAGGACGACCGCCAAGGGTAGCGTCAGCACGGCGGCACCGATCAAGAAATCGCGACGGAACCTGGTCTCCTGCGGCGTGAAGGGGTCGATGGCAGCCATGCCTCATCTCTCCTGGTACTTGGCGAGCAACGAGAAATGCACCGTGCGCGTGGCGTGATCGCCGGTCGGCAGTGCGCGTGCGATCTTGGGGCCGACGCTTTCGAAACGACCGGTCAGGGTCGGTGCCGGAGCGCGCGGCGACACGAGCAAGACCGGCTCGGGCGCGGCCGCGGTGAAGGGCCGGGTCATCTCGAAATGGCTGCGCGGTACGGGGCCATCGCGCCACGCCTGCATGGGAACGCCGATGTCACGTGCGTAGTAGGAAAGCGCGGCTGCAAACTCGCGGTCGTCGGTCAGAAGGGAGCGGATTGGCTGGCCCCGTTGCACGGCGGCTGCAAGCTCGTCTTTCACCGCCGCTGCCAGCTCGCGGTTGCCGAGCGTGCGCGCGAGCGGGTCGCCGATGCCGGGCAGTGAAAAGCGTCCCGCCTGCCAGGTGGCGAGGGCGATCAGCACTGCGATTGAGAGGTTTATCGCGAACGACGCGCGCAGCCATGACCAGGCCCGGTCGCGCATCATCGCGGCCGTTACGAGCACGATTGCGGCGACGTATGCGGGGGCGGCCCAGTTGGCGTGGGCGCGCGAGATCAGCCCCTGTGTGGTGACGAGGACGAGGATCGGCACCGAGAAGGCGAGCAGCAGCTTGTCAGGGGCGGCAGTGTCATACGGACGTCGTGCCGCGCGCCAGACGATTGCAAGCAACGCCCCGAACAGGATCGGGCCGAACACGCCGAACTGCGCGAGCAGGAACTCGGCTGCCTTTCCCGGATGGAACGGGATTCCGCTCCAGTTCGCGTTGTCGGCCGTGTGGGCGACCGTGACGAAGCCGTTGGTGGCGTTCCACAGCAGGTTCGGGACGATGAGCGCGAGTCCGCCGGCGAGCGCCAGCCAGAGGTGCGGCTGCTTCAGGAATGTGCGGCGCTCCGGTGCGACGAGGAAATAGATCGCCGCGCACAGGATGAAGTACGCCATCGCATACTTGGCGTTGAGGCCAAGACCAAGGGCGAGCGCGAGCAGCGTCGTGTCGCGCAGCGTTGGAGCCGACAAAAGGCTCACGAACGCGTAGAGGGCGAGCGCCCACGCCGCGAGAAGCGGGACGTCGGTCGAGATGATGCCGCTCGACAGCGAGACGGCCGGAAGCAGCGCGTAGCCGAGTCCTGCTAAAATGGCGACGTCGGCGTCATAGAGGCGTACGGCGATACCATAGATCAGCGTTGCCGTGACGAGGTGCAGAAGAAGCGCCGGCAACCGGATGCAGGCTTCGCCGTCGCCGCAGACGGCGGTTGCGCCGTGGATGATCCAGGCCACCAGCGGTGGCTTCGAGAAATAGCCGAGGGACAGATCCTGCGACCAGGCCCAGTACTGCGCCTCGTCCATGTAGAGGTCGGTGCCGTTGGCAGCGAGTGCGATGAGCCGCAACGCCGCGATCACGGCAAGCAGGCAGAGGAAGATCGTGAAACACCGGGTGCGAAGAGCGGCGGTCCAACGCCGGCTCTTTCCGTCGCGCGCAAGATGGGCTGCACTCACGCAATCCTGCTGCACGTCCATCTCCGCGTCCCCCGACGCACGAGGCCGGCGCGGCCCGTCATGGCAACCGCGCATCCGGTTTGGCTAGCAGCGGCGTGCGACGGGGAAGCAACCGATCGGCGACAACGGGATGACACAGCGACAGCCGAGGCGCGCGGGCCACGGAGGGTGCCCATTGACACTGCGGCGGGTCATGCCCATTGTTCAGGCATGATCATCGCTGCCGCCTTTCACCTGAAACTCCCTCGCGGGGAGACCGATGCCGCGGGCTTCTAGCCCCGGCTTGGTTGGCCGCATACGCGTTCCCGGGCCGGGGACATCTCGATATCCGTTTACATAATTCCGACGCCGCGCCGAGCGGTTAGCGCAATTCTCAGGAGCTTCGTTCCGGGATCGCGCTGCCGCTCGAGATCGCGTGCGTCTTTTCACATGAGGTTGCCGATGACGTTTCATCCTCCGACCAACTCGCTTCCCAAGATCGTGATCGGCGAGCGCGAGGAATCCCGACTGACTGCGCTCGCGACCTCTGCCCTGCTGGTCGGCCGCGCGGAGTACGTGGCGCGGGTTTTGCTCTCCGAGATAGAGCGGGCCGATCTCATGCCGGATGCGGAGTTGCCGGAGACGGTCGTGCGCATGAACGCGCGCGTCGATTTCGAGATCGACGATGGCGAACGACGGGAAGCGGAACTGGTCTTTCCGGGGGATGCGAATATCGACGCGGGCAAGATCTCCGTGCTGACCCCGATCGGCGCGGCCCTGATCGGCCTTTCGCCCGGCCAGACGATGTCGCTCAAGGGGATGGACGGACGGCCCCATAAGCTCCGGGTGATCTCGGTCAGACCGCCTCAGCCCGGCGCATAACGCCTGGGGACGCGGCGCAGGCCGTCTGTTTACCACGAGAGCGATTGCCGCTCCTCACAACGTGTGGCAGCCTCCTAAGTAACAGTTCGATAACAGGCGCTTGCGCGTGCAACGCACGGAACAGGCGCCGAGGGAGGATGTGCGTGAGGCGAACGCTTGCCTCCGCGGGTTCGTGTGGCATCGGCGTCGCCAGCACGCGAGCGCCCGCGGTTCCTGATGCCGTGTCCGAGTTGAGAGCCGCACTTACGGGCGAGCTCCAGCATATCGTGGCGTTCTTCTCGGTCGACTACGATGCGGCCGAGCTGGCCGCGGGGCTTGAGCGTGCGTTCCCGGGCGTCGCCGTGAGCGGATGCTCGACGGCGGGTGCGTTCGGAACCTCCGGTCTCATGGAGACCGGTGTGCTGCTGATCGCCTTTCCGCGAACGGGCTTCCGAATCCATACCGGGGTCATCGAGGATGTCGGTGCGTTCGGTGTCGAGCGGGCGGGCCGGATGGTGCGCGACCTCAAGGCACGCATGGACGTGCGCAACGGCGACAGGCTTTCCGAGCGGGTGTTCGGCATCATGCTCGTCGATGGTCTCTCGAACGCCGAAGAGACGGTGGTCGGCGCCGTGCATTGGGCGCTGGGCGATATGCAGCTCATCGGCGGATCGGCCGGCGACGGGCTCGCGTTCCGGCAGACGTCGCTGATCCACGAAGGTCGCGTGCTCAACCGCTCGGCCATCCTGATGATGGTGGAGAGCGAGTTTCCCTTTCGCATCTTCAAGACGTCGAATTTCGAGCCGACGCAGATCAAGCTGGTGGTCACCGCCGCGGATGCGGACTGCCGCACCGTGCACGAGCTCAACGCGGAGCCGGCGGCGCGGGAATATGCATCCGCGATCGGTCTTTTGCCGGACGACCTCGGGCCGTTCAGCTTCGCGTCCTATCCGCTGGTGGTGAAGGTCGGCGGCGACTACTACTGCCGTTCGATCCGCAACATGAACCCGGACGGCAGCCTTTCCTTCTTCTGCGCGATCGACGAGGGACTGGTGTTCACCGTGGCACGGCCGAAGGACATGCTGCTGTCGACGGAGCGGGCGCTCGACGAGATCGACCGCTCGCTCGGCGGGATCGACATGGTGCTCGGATTCGATTGCGTGCTGCGTCGCCTCGACGCCGAGAACCGCCAGATCCGACGACAGGTGGAGGATCTCTACCGGCACTATGGCGTGGTGGGCTTCCACACCTACGGCGAGCAGCATAACTCGATGCATCTCAATCAGACGCTGACCGGTGTCGCCTTCGGCGCGCGGCGAGGTGCAAGGTGACGATGGACAGCCGTAACGGATTTCCGGGGCATCGCGACGCGCTCGAGGAGCTCGAGCGGCGGAATGCGAAGCTTGCCAAGATCAACGCGGCGCTGATGCAGCGCGTCGAGCGCAGCATGGACTATCAGGCCAACGCCTATTCCATGTTCCAGACGGCCATCAGTCTCGAGACCCAGGTCCGGGCACGCACGGAGGAGCTCAAGGCAGCGCTCAACCGGCTCGAGCGCGCCAACGACCAACTGACCAGTGCGCGGGACAGCGCCGAGCGCGCCAACCGGTTCAAAACTGGTTTCTTCACGGCGGTCGGACACGACCTGCTGCAGCCGCTGCATGCGGCGCGTCTTTCGCTCTCGGCGCTCGGTGAAATTCGAGACGATCGGCAGCAAGGGCGCCTGATCGGTCAGGTGGATCATGCGCTATCCACGATCGAGGAGCTGCTCCGGACCATTCTCGATCTCTCGAAGCTCGAGTCGGGAGCGTTGCGCCCGTCGTTCCAGGCCGTCGAGGTGCTGGACCTGTTCCGGTCGGTGCTCGTCGACATCGAACCGATCGCCCGCGACAAGGGATTGATCCTGACCATGCGCTCGCGCGACGTGGCGGTGACGTCGGATCCCCTGATGCTGCGGCGCATTGTGCAGAACCTGCTGGCCAACGCCGTGCAGTATACGGAGAAGGGCCGCGTGATGCTGGGGACGCGCCGGCGCGGCTCGCAGCTCCGCATCGACGTCTGGGACACGGGACCCGGCATCGCGCCCTCAGAGCGGACCAAGATCTTCGACGAGTTTCATCGCGGGGCCGCAGGGCAGCGGTCGCACGGCGGCGGGTTCGGCGTCGGGCTCTCGATCATCGCGCGCATGAGCGAGGCGCTCGGGCACAGGATCGAGCTTTGCTCCGAGGTCGGCCGCGGCACGCGCTTCTCGATCTACGTGCCGTTTGCGGGAGATGCGCCATCCGTTCGCGCGTTGCGGAACGGCGTGCGCTCGCAGGCCGCGCGTGCCTACCGTCTTGCGGCGACAAAGGCGGTGGTGGTCGACAACGATGCCGGCGTCCGCGACGCCATGCGGGCGCTGCTCGACAGCTGGGGCTGCGACGCCTACCTGTTCGGCGGACTGGCCGAGGTGGAAGAGCTGCTCGCCACGGAGCCGACCTTCCGTCCGCACATCATTCTCGCCGACTATCATCTCGATGCAGGTGAATCCGGTCTCACCGCGGTGGCCCGTTTCAGGGACGCGGCGGGTGTGCCGATCCCCACGGTGGTGATCACGGCGGATCATTCGCGCGATGTGGCGGAAGCGGTTGCGATGGCCGGCTGCGAGATCCTGCGCAAACCCGTCAAGCCCGCCGAGCTGCGCGCGCTGGTCACGCACCTGGTCGGCTAAGCCTTCCGCATCATGGGTTCTTGTCGGGTTCCTTGACGGCCGCGCTCGCGAGCACGGAGTCGAAATCGAGGCGAGCGACCTCGATCACGGCCTGGGTGCGTGACACGACGTTGAGCTTGCGCATGATCTCCGAGACGTGCGCCTTGATGGTGGTCTCGCCGACGCCAAGCTCATGAGCGATCTGCTTGTTCAACATTCCCTGGCGGACCATCTGCAGCACGCGGAGCTGTTGGCGCGTGAGCGAGGCAACCCGCGCCGCGAGGTCGGATTCGCGGGACGGCGCGGCGCCGTCGGAGGAGGGCGGCGTATAGCCCTTGGGCAACACGACGAGCCCGGCCATCACATCCTGGATCGCTTCGGCGAGGTCGCGCTTCTTCACGGACTTCGAGATGTAGCCTGCGGCGCCGCAGGTCATCGCCTCGTGGACGATCCGCGGGTCCTCGTGGGCAGAGACGACGAGGATCGGCTGCTTGGGGCGCGCGGCGCGGAGCTCGATCAGCCCATCGAAGCCCTTCGTGCCCGGCATGGTGAGATCGAGCAACAGGAGGTCGAACGGCTGCTCGCTGGCCAGCGCGGTCTGGGCGGCCGCGATCGATGACGCTTCGACGATTTCCGCCTGCGGGTAGGCCTGCTCGATGGCGAGTTGAAGCGCCTCTCGGAAGAG
>JAFKKW010000559.1 GCA_017304275.1 Hyphomicrobiales bacterium
TCCGCGGCAGGCGACGGCGCTGAGGGCGCCAGTGCGGCCTGCGCAGCTTCCGCCGCGCGCTGCTGCTCGGCACGTTGCGCGTCCTCGACCGCCTGCTTGCGGGCTTCCGCCAACGCGCGTGCACGCGCATCGCGTTCCTCCGGCCGCAGCATATCGCTCTTGCCGGCGTCGGCACGCGCTTCAGGACGCGCGGGGCGGGGTGCCGCCTTCGTTTCGACGTGCACCGTCGTCGGAGCGGCCGGTGCAGGCGCGTCCGCCGCCGGGGCTCCCGGAGCCGCCAGCTTGCGGGTCTTGCGCTTTTCCACAACCACCGACTTCGAGCGTCCATGGCTGAAGCTCTGCCGGACGTGGCCCGATTCAACGGTGCGCTGGAGCGAAAGCGGCTTGCGCCCGCCCGTCGTCTTATCGGCAGTGTCCTTGGTTTCGCTCATTCGATATCCGTTTAAACCTCTAGTTCACGGGGCTTTTCCGGCCCACGGGATGCAGCAGAGCCCGACCGGTAGCGGTTGAGCCGCTCGGCCTCTTCCAATAACCGCTTGGCGGCTCCGCCTTGTATGAGGGCAGCATGTACCACATTTGACCGCCCCATGGCCAAGCTCAATTGTTCTGTAGATAGACTGGTTACCAGAGCCGCTTCACGGCCCTTCGCACGCGCAACGGCGGAAAACTTGCGGGCGAGCTTTTCCCGGCCGCCTTCTGCCGCGTCCGCTCCCTGAAGTAGGGCGACGGCCGCGCCGGATTCAACGAGTTCATCGACCTGCTGGAACCCGGTCGTCACAAGGCCCGCCTTGTTGGCGAGCGCGAGCGATTCGAGGACGCGTTTCTCGAGCAGCCGCTCGACGCGCTCGGGCAACGCGGCATCCGCTTTCACCGACCGCTTGAGACTCCTCGAGAAGACATTGGCGCGCACCGCCTGTGCGACGGTGTCCTTGTCGGCCTTGACCCAGACCCCGCGCCCCGGCAGCCGCCGGGCGAGATCGGGAACCACGTCGCCGTTGGGATCGGCGACGAAGCGGATCAGAGCGCCGGGGTCAAGCGCCTCCCGCGTCGCCGCGCAGAGACGCTTCCCGCCGTCCTCAGGAACGGCAGGCTCGGCGTCGTCGAGCTGGCGGCGGCGGTCAGCCAATGCCCCAAAACCTCCAAAGCGTATGTGGGCCGTGTCACGGCCTTAAGCGTCCGAAGCGGGTGCGGAGGCTTCCGCCTCCTCGCCCGCGTCATCCGCCGTTTCGTCCTGTGGCGGCTGCAGGTCCTCGGCCGTGATCCAGCCCGCGAGCACGCGCGCCGACATGATCATGTCCTCGGCTTCCTTGC
>JAFKKW010000560.1 GCA_017304275.1 Hyphomicrobiales bacterium
ATCGTCGGCCGCTCGTAGGCCGAGATCGTCTTGCGGCCGTACTCGACGGCAACCTGCGGCATGGCGCCGTTCATGAACGCAAGCAGCGTCTGCTTGGCGACGATATAGAGACGCATCTGCTTCTCGCGGCCCGCTTTCACCTTGGCGGAGAGCGGAGCGAAAACGCCGTACGAGAAGAAGATGCCGGCGAAGGTGCCGACCAGCGCCGCGCCGATCAGGTGACCCAGCACTTCCGGCGGCTCCGTGATCGCACCCATGGCTTTCACCACGCCGAGCACGGCGGCGATGATGCCGATCGCGGGCAGGCCGTCCGCAATGTTCGTCAGCGCATGATACGCCTTGAGCTTGTCGTGCCGTAGCGTCTGGATCTCCTCGTCCATGAGCGCCTCGACCTCGTGCGTGCGCGCATTGCCGATGATGATGAGGCGGCAATAATCGCAGATGAAGACCGTCAGCTCCTTGTTCTTGAGAACGGAGGCGAACTTCTGGAAGATCGGCGACTCTTCCGGCAGGTCGATGTGCTTCTCGACCTCGTTGCGCGGCTTGCTCCGAAGCTCGCGCATGAGCGAGTAAAGAAGCCCCATGACGTCGAGATAGTGCCGCCCGGTGGGAGCCGCATTGCCGAAGGCTTCACCGATGCCCTTGCCCGCGTCCTTGATCACCTTCATCGGGTTGGCGACGATGAACGTGCCGAGCGACGTGCCGAGGATGATGACGAACTCCCAGGGCTGCCACAGCACCTCGACATGGCCGCCCATGGCCATGAAGCCGCCGAGCATGCAGCCGAGCATTACGACAAGGCCGAGGATGATCGTCACGAGCTTGCCTCGCGTTAAGGGTTGTTAACGCATTACTAGCGGCTGCCTCCTTGCGCGAGCCTGATCTGCATTCGGTTCGCCCGAGCGCAGAGAGCGGAGCGATCTACCGCGGTGTTGCAGAACGAAGTGGGTCAGCCTGAGGCAAGCCACTCCGATCAAACTCGCCCGCACCAGCGCACACGCGGAAGACGAAATGGCCCACGAATCAAAATACTATCGTGAGATCGCCCCCAGGACATCGGGTGTTTTGATCGCAAGCCCCTGTATCGCGATGGGCGCGGCGGCGACCACCCGCTCATCGCCGCAGCGCGGAGAGCGCTGATGCAGCCAGGACTCTACGTCTCGCTGTCCGGCCAGATGGCCCTGATGCGCCGCCTCGAGACGCTCGCGCACAACGTAGCCAACGTCAACACCGCCGGCTTCCGCGCCGAGGAGATCAAGTTCGACCAGCTCCTCTCGGAAAAGACGGATTCGCCGACCGCCTTCGTCTCCG
>JAFKKW010000423.1 GCA_017304275.1 Hyphomicrobiales bacterium
CCGCGCCCGCTTGCCGATCACGAACGCCAGTTCGATCTCCCAGTCCAGGCGGTTGGCGTTCTTCGGATAGATCACATCGTCGAACGGTCCCGACACGGTGTTGCCGAGCTTGTTGAAGATGACCGGCTCGGACGGCACCTCGAGGCCCGCCTCCTTGGCGTGATCGGCGTAGTTGAGACCGATGGCGATGAAGCTCCACGGCCGCGCGACGGGCTGTCCGAGACGCGCGCCCCCGGGCGCGAGCGGCAGCGCGGCGGGATCGAGGGCGCGAAGCTTTGCGAGGCTCGCGGGCGACAGCGTCTCTCCGGTGACGTCGGGAATGTGCTGCGAGAGATCGCGGACCTTGCCGTCCTTGTCCACCAGGCCGGGCTTCTCCGCACCCTTCGGGCCAAATCGCACGAGCTTCATGAAAACTTTCCCCGATCTGATGCTTAGCCTATGGTCAGGCGGAGGTCCCGCCCAATGTTCGAAGGCTTTACATCACACACCGTTGCCGTCGGCAACGGCATTGAGATCGCAGCGCTCGTCGGCGGCGACGGACCGCCGCTTCTTCTGCTGCACGGCTTCCCGCAGACCCGCGCCTGCTGGCGAAAGATCGCACCCGGCCTGACCGGCCGCTTCACCGTCGTCATCCCGGACCTGCGCGGCTACGGCGCCTCGAGCAAGCCGCCCGGCGGCGGCGACCACGCCACCTATTCGAAGCGCGCCATGGCCGCCGACCAAGTCGCGCTCATGCGCAGCTTCGGTTTCGACCGCTTCCGCCTCGCAGGCCACGACCGCGGCGGGCGCGTCGCCCACCGCCTCGCCCTCGATCATCCGGACGCGGTGAAGCGCCTCGCCGTGCTCGACATCTGCCCGACGGCGACGATGTATGCCGCGACCGACAAGGACTTCGCGACCAGCTACTATCACTGGTTCTTCCTCATCCAGCCCGCCGACTTTCCGGAGCGCATGATCGCCAACGACACGCATCACTACATCCGCCACACCATCGCCTCCTGGTGCAAGACCGAAGGCGCCTTCGACGAAGCCATCCTGCGCCACTACGTCGAAGCCTACTTCGACCCCGCCGCCATTCACGGCGCCTGCGAGGATTACCGCGCCGCCGCGGGCATCGACCTCGTGCACGACGCCGAAAGCGACGCCGCGGGCCTCAAGCTCACGGCGCCGCTGCTGGTACTCTGGGGAAGCCGCGGCATCGTCGGCAAAACGTTCGACGTCCTCGCCACCTGGCGCGCAAAATCGGAGGGGTTCGTCGACGGACACGCCCTCGACTGCGGCCACTTTCTGCCCGAGGAAGCCCCCGAGGCCACGCTGAAAGCGTTGCTCGACTTCTTCTAGGCTTGCTCCCGCTGAGGAGTCGACCACGACCATGCTCACTTTTGACGTGTCTGTATGCCGGCCTCCGCCGGCATGACGTTTGAGATTGGGGCGACCCAATTGCCACAAACGATCCGTCACTCCGGCGAAGGCCGGAGTCCAGACACGTCACCGGCTGTCACCTCCATATAAAGGCTCTCGAGTCGGAGTGCTCCACAGGCCTGCGCCGCGACCATCTTCTCGCCACACCCCGACTCGGCCCAAACTCGAGTCGAGAAAGCCGCCCGCCAGGGGAATCAACGCATGTCGCTCTTGTTCCGGATCGTCTACGCCGCCCACGCGACCGGCACGCACCACAAGCTCGCGCTCGACGCGCTGCGCCATCTCTCGTGCCCCGAGTACGAGTATTGGCAACGCCTGTTCCTGAAGCACGCCGAGCGCTACATGGAGGGCTCGAAAGCCCCGGACAACACGTTCAAGGACTTCAAGAACCACGTCCTGCACGTCCGCGACGGCTATTGGGGCGGCGCCCTCGGCAAGGCCGAGGAATGGTACGGCAAGCTTTGCGAAGCGCTGTCGCGTGAAGACTGGACCGAGGTCGTCTGGACCGCCGGCGTCCTCTCGCATTACGTGACAGACCCCATCCAGCCGTTCCACACCGGCCAGTCCGACGCCGAGAACAGCATCCACCGCGCCGCCGAGTGGTCGATCTCGCGCTCGTATGACGCCCTGAGGACCGAAGGCCTCGCCGCCCACGGCCATTTCACGATCACGGCGGCCAACGGCCCGACCTGGCTGCGCGAGTTGATCGTAAGCGGCGCCGAGAAAGCCAACGTGCACTACGAGACCCTGATCGCCCACTACGACCTGACCAAGGGCGTCAGCGACCCGCCGGCCGGCCTCGATGCCGTCAGCCGCAAGATCCTCGGCGAGCTTGTCCTTCACGCCGCGGCGTCCTTCGCCGCCGTGCTCGACCGCGCATTCGAGGAGGCGAATGTCGCGCCACCCGAGGTCGAGCTCGGCCTCGATACCGTCATGGCAGCGATCAAGATCCCGGCCAAGACGCTCGCCAAGCGCCTCGCCGACGCCGAGGACCGCCGCATCGTCACCGCCATGTACGACGAGCTTCTGACCACCGGACGCGTCGACGCGACGCTGCCCGAGGACGACCGCGTCGTACGCGATCTCTACGAAACCGAGATCGAAGCTCCACGCCGGGCCCAGCGCGCGGCGGACCGTGCGGCGGCCATCACCGGCGAAGCGACGGCGAAAGCGCCTGCCGCGGCAGCAACGGCGACGCCGACACCGGCTACAACGCCGGCCTCTGCACCGGCGCGGGTCGTGGCCCTGACACCGGCACCGGCGAGCGCGAAGAGCTACCTGGCACTCACAGACGATATCGAGCGCGCTCCCTCCATCGGACCCAAGACAGCCAAGCGCCTCGCGCCCCTCGGCATCAAGACCGTCGCCGATTTCCTCGCCGCATCCGCTTATCTCACCGCCGACTCCCTGCGCTCGCGCACCGTCAAGGCCGACACCATCCAGCTATGGCAGGACCAATGCCGGCTGATGCTCGACGTTCCGGGCTTGCGCGGAGGCCAGTCCGAGTTGCTGGCCGGCGCCGGATACCGGACAGCCGACAGCCTCGCGGCCGCCGAGGAGGCCAAGCTCTGCGCCGATATCCTGGCTTTCGCCACGTCCAAGCCGGGCCAGCGCATCCTGCGCGACGGTGCCCCGCCGGACATCGAGAAGATCAAGGGCTGGCTCGACGCCGCCCGAGCCGCACGCGCCGCCTGACGGGGTTTTGCGGCGCTCCGCCCCAATCCTCACCCTTTGCCGCTGCCATTCCCGATTGACTTGGCCCACGGGCGCACTATCCGTAAGGCAGAGCATAGCGGCGCCAGGCGCCACGGAACGCACAAGGGGACAAGCCAATGACCAACGCGACAGCCGCCGGGCGCACGTCGGACGCCACAGGATCCGGCCTCTGGATCGCTCTCATCGCCGGACTGACCGTCATCGGCAGCTTCGCCCTGGCCTGCGTGGCCCCGATGGCAGCCGTCGCGGCCCTCGCCGCGCTGACGCTCCGCCGCACGCAAGGTCTGCTCCTCGTCCTCGTCGCCTGGGTCGTGAACCAGGCCGTCGGCTTCGTGCTGCTGAGCTACCCGCATACGACGGATACCTACGCCTGGGGCGCCGCCATCGGCGTGGCAAGCGTGCTCGGCTATGTCGCCGCCACCGCCGTTGCACCGCGCGCGAAGTCCACCCTCGTCGCGACGCTGGTCGCGTTCGTGGCTGCCTTCATCGTTTATCAGGCCGCACTCTACGCCTTCGGCGTGGCGACCTCCTACGCGGGCGACTCGTTCTCGCTCTCGGTCGTCGGCGAGGTGCTCTCCATCAACGCCGTAGCCTATGTCGGCTTCCTCCTGATCCACCGCGCCGCCGTCGCCCTCTCGCTCGTGAAGCCGGCTGCCAGCGGCGCGACCATCTCCGCCTGAGCGCGTTGCGGCGCTTTCCCGCCGAGCGCATCGTCTGCCTGACCGAGGAGACCGTAGAGACCCTCTACCTCCTCGGCGAGCAGGATCGCATCGTCGGCGTCTCGGGCTACGCGGTGCGCCCGCCACAGGTGCGCAAGGAGAAGCCGCGCATCTCCTCGTTCACGTCCGCCGACGTGGAAAAAATCTGCGCGCTGAAGCCGGACCTCGTCCTCGCCTTCTCCGATATCCAGGGTCCGATCATCCCGGACCTCGTCCTCGCCTTCTCCGATATCCAGGGTCCGATCATCCCGGACCTCGCCCGCGCGGGCCTCGCCGTCCATCTGTTCAACCAGCGTGATCTGGCCGGCATCTTCGCCATGATCCGCACGCTCGGCGCCCTGATCGGCGAGCCCGCGAAGGCGGACGCGCTGGCCTGCCGGCTCGAAACCCGCATCGCGGACATCGCCGCCGAGACGCAAGAGCGCGTGAACCGGCCGCGCGTTTACTTCGAGGAATGGAACGACCCGATGATCTCCGGCATCGGCTGGGTCTCGGAGCTGATCGAGATCGCCGGCGGCACCGACATCTTCGCCGAGCTGGCCACGAGGCCCGAAGCCAAGCAGCGTATCGTCAGCTCGGCCGACGTCATCGCCCGCGCACCCGACGTCGTGCTCGCCTCCTGGTGCGGCAAGAAGGTCAAGCTCGACAGCTTCAAGGCCCGCGACGGCTGGAACGCGATCCCCGCCGTCGCTGCAGGCCGCATCGTCGAGATCAAATCGCCCCTCATCCTGCAGCCCGGCCCTGCCGCGCTCACCGACGGCCTCGACGCCATCCGCGCCGCGCTGCGTTAAGACCGCATTCACCATCGACGTATCAGGACTCCGGCCTTCGCCGGAGAGACGTTGAGGATGGGGTAGCGGACCTCCACAATGCTGACGTCATCCCGGCGCAGGCCGGGATCCAGCCACATCTCCGCACCGCCTCACCGCGCCGTGGCAACAGCACTAAGGCGCGACCGACAGCGTCATCGTACGCGCGGCCACGTCCTCGCCGCCGTCGAAGGCGCGGTCGTCGCGGTTGTAAAGATCGTTGCGGAACTGCACGACGCCGTTGTCCATCCACGCCGTCAGATAGATGAAATGCACCGGCACCGGCTGGGGAACCTTGATCGTCGTCCGCTGGCCGGCTGCAATCGCGCTTTCGAGCTGCGCACGGTTCCAGCCGCCCACACCCGCGAGCACCCAGTCCGCGAGGGTGAGGAAGTTCTCGATCCGCACACACCCGGCGCTGTAGGCCCGCTCGAAGAATCCGAACAGGTTCTTCATCGGCGTATCGTGCATGTAGACGATGTGCTTGTTCGGCATGTCGAAGCGGAGCACGCCAAGCGCGTTCTGCGGACCCGGATCCTGCCGGAACACATAGCGCTCGGCTTCCGGACCCCACCAGTTGACGAGCGCCGGATCGATCTCGTCGCCGCCGAAGGTGGAGAACACCCGGATCCGCTCCTTGTAGAGATACGACGGGTCCTTGCGGATCGCGGGAATGAGCGCGGCCTTCGCGATCGTGCCCGGCACGTGCCAATACGGCAGCAGGTTGATCGCCTGCACGCTGGCGCTGACGTTCGGCGTCGGCGTGGCACGCTTGCCCGCAATGGTCCGGCTCGTCACCTCGACGCGGCCGCCCGCAATGCCCTGCAGCTCGAAGCTCGCGGAGTTCATTAAGATATACCGCGGCGCCCCGAGCTTCGGCAGCAGCTCCTGCATCCGGCCGAGATTGAGTTGCAGTTGCCGCAGCCGCGTGTCGGCGGGCACGTTGAGCACGCGCTGCGTGATGCCATAGACGATGCCGGTCGGCTCGAGCCCGTTGCGAAGCTGATAGCGCTTCACGGCCGCCTCGAGCTTGGAGTCGAACGCATAGGCGTCGCCGCCCGGACGGATGTCGCCGCTCATTTCCAGCCGCCGGCGCAGGATGGCGACGTTGGCGTCACTGTCGCCCGCCCGCAGCGTGATCTTGTTCGGAAGCGTCGGCCAGCCGCCCGCTGAAACGATGCGCTGATAGGAGTCGACCGCCTGCCTGAGACCGTCGATGGCAGCCGGGCTCACCCACGCGTCTCGACTTGGTTCCGGCGGCGGAATCCTCTGCCGCTGCGCCGAGGCGGGCGACGCCGAGAGAAGCGCACCACACATCGCTGTTCCGACGACCGCGGAGAGGAGCTTGGAGAGCATCATCGGGCGCGCCTCACCACATCGGCGGCGCGGTGAGAATCCCGCCACGCTTCCAGAGCGCATTGAGGCCGCGCTCCATGCCGAGCGCACTGCCTTTGCCGACGTTCGCCTCGAACATCTCGCCGTAGTTGCCGACCGCTGCCACCGCCGTCCTGAGCCACGCCTTGTCGAGCCGCAACGCCGCGCCGCTCGCACCCGCACCGTCCACGAGCCGCTGCTGATCGCCACTGAGCGTGTCCGCCGATCCCGCCAGCCGCCGGTCGAGCCCGACCTCTTCGGCATTGATCAGCCCGGCGAGCGTCCATCTCACGATTTCGATCCACTCACCGTCGCCCTTGACCACGGCCGGTCCGAGCGGCTCCTTGGAGATCACCTCCGGCAGGATCGCGTGTTTCAGAGGCTCCGAGAAAGAAGCCCGGTCCGAAAAGAGCGCGGAGCGATCCCCCGTGTAGGTGTCGCAATCGCCGTTCGCATACGCCCTCAGCATCTCCTCGCGCGTTGGGAAGACCTTCGTCTCCGCCTCGATCTGATGCGCCTTGAAGAAGAAGGCCATGTTTTGCTCGCTCGTCGTGCCGGCTTCGACGCACACCTTCGATCCCGAAAGCTGTTGCGCCGAGACGAACCCGCGGTCATCGCTGGTCATGAACCCCTGCCCGTCGAAATAGAGTACACCTGCGAACCGGAGCCCGAGATCGACCTCGCGCTCCATGGTCCAGGTCGCATTGCGCGCGAGAACGTCGATCCGCCCTTCCTTGAGGACGTCGAACCGCTCGTTGGTCTCGAGCGGCACGAACTCCACCTTGTCGCCGTCACCGAGCACCGCCGCCGCCAGCGCGCGGCAGAAATCCACGTCCAGACCCGACCAGACGCCGGACTCCGTTCGTGCCGAGAAGCCGAGGAGCCCGGTGTTGACGCCGCACAGAAGCTTTCCGCGCTGGCGGACCTGATCGAGCCGCGGACCTGTTGCCGGCAACGCGCCCGTGATCTGAGGCACCGCATCTCCGGACGACGGCGAGGCTGTTGCCGCCGCATTTGATACAGGAGATGGCGCGGTCTCCGCCGGTGCGGATGCAGTCGGCGCAGCCGCGGCGTGGGAGCCGGCCGGGG
>JAFKKW010000424.1 GCA_017304275.1 Hyphomicrobiales bacterium
GCGTGCGCCGCTTGGGATCCATGGTCGTTTCCTTGAGCTGCTGCGCGTTCATCTCGCCGCGACCCTTGACGCGGCTGATCTCGACCTTGGCGTTATGCGCGAATTCGCTCTTGAGAAGCGCGTCGCGCTGCGCTTCCGTCGTCGCGTAGAACGATTTGGCGCCATGCGTGAGCTTGTAGAGCGGCGGCACAGCCAGATAAAGGTGGCCGTTCTCGATCAGCTCCGGCATCTCCTGATAGAAGAACGTGATCAGCAGCGACGCGATGTGCGCGCCGTCCACGTCTGCGTCCGTCATCACGATCACGCGTTCGTAGCGCAGGTCATCGTCGCGATATTTCGTGCCCGTGCCCACGCCGAGCGCCTGGATCAGGTCGGACAGAAGCTGGTTCTGCGACAGCTTTGCCGACGATGCGTTGGCGACGTTCAGGATCTTGCCGCGCAAGGGCAGAATGGCCTGCGTCTCGCGGTTGCGCGCGCTCTTGGCCGAGCCGCCGGCGCTGTCGCCCTCGACGATGAAGATCTCGGTGCCCGCCGCCTGCTGGATCGAGCAATCCGCGAGCTTGCCGGGAAGCCGCAGTTTACGCGTCGCCGATTGACGGCCGACCTCCTTCTCGCGCCGCCGCTTGAGCCGTTCCTCGGCCTGGTCGACGGTCCATTCCAGGAGCCGCGTCGCCTGCTGCGGGCTGTCGGTGAGCCAGTGGTCGAACGCGTCCTTTACCGTGGATTCGACGATGCGCTGCGCTTCCTGCGTGGCGAGCTTGTCCTTGGTCTGTCCTTGGAACTCGGGCTCGCGGATGAACACCGACAGCATCGCGGCCGCCGTGCCCATCACGTCTTCTGCCGTGATCTGCGCCGCCTTGCGGTTGCCGACGCGCTCGCCGAACTCGCGCAGGCTCTTAGGGAGCGCAGAGCGGAAGCCGTTCTCGTGCGTGCCGCCTTCCGCCGTCGGGATCGTATTGCAGTAGGAGCGGCAGAAGCCGTCCGCATCGCCGACCCACGCGACGGCCCACTCGACGGAGCCGTGCTTGCCCTCGCGCTCGACGTTGCCCGCGAAGATGTCCTTCGTCACCAGCGTCTGCCCGTCGATTTCGGACGCGAGATAATCCTTGAGGCCGCCCGGAAAATGGAACACCGCCTCCGGCAGCGTATCGTCCTTGATCAGCGACGGATCGCAGCTCCAGCGGATCTCGACGCCGCCGAAGAGGTACGCCTTCGAGCGCGCCATCTTGAACAGCCGCGCCGGCTTGAACGCCGCGCCCTTGCCGAAGATGGTCTCGTCCGGATGGAAGCGCACTTTTGTGCCGCGCCGGTTCATGACCGGGCCGAGCTTCTCGAGCTTTGTCTGCGGCAGGCCGCGCGAGAACACCATGCGGTAGAGCTGCTGGCCGCGCGCCACCTCGACCTCGCAGGTGTCGGACAGCGCGTTGACGACCGAGACGCCGACGCCGTGCAGGCCGCCGGACGTGTTGTACGCCTTGCCGTCGAACTTGCCGCCCGCGTGCAGCATGCACATGATGACTTCGAGCGCACTCTTGTTCTTGAACTTGGGGTGCGGATCGATGGGCATTCCGCGCCCGTTGTCGGTGACGGACAGGAAGCCGTCCGCGTCGAGCCGGACCTCGATCCAGTCCGCGTGTCCTGCCACCGCCTCGTCCATGGAGTTGTCGATGACCTCGGCGAAAAGATGGTGCAGCGCCTTCTCGTCCGTGCCGCCGATGTACATGCCGGGCCGCCGGCGGACCGGCTCGAGGCCTTCCAGCACCTCGATGTCTGCGGCGGTATAGCTCTCGGACGTGTCGGCCTTGCGGGCCCGATTGGTGTTGTCACTCATGCTTTGTGTCAGGCTCGAGAAGAGATCGCGGATCGAATGGGCCATGCGTCATCACCTCGTGCCTTGGCAGGCGTAGCCCGGCGGCGCAACGCAAAACAGACGCGAGCTGAGGGCCCGAATCTCCAGGTTGTCGTATGCGCGGAGAGGTGACACGCCGGGCCGTGGCTTGCAAGCCGGGGGTGCGGACTGGCCACAGGGATGGTGCGATTTCCGGGCTTGCGGCGGCCGCGTCCTGCGCCCGATTGGTCATTACCTGCCGTGTTTTCAATCGCTTCCCGCCGCCAAACGTCGCAAAGGACAGGAATTGTGATCCGCGCGGGCGCCGTTCTGGTATCAGGCTTCGCAGGTGAGACGCCGGCGATCGCCACCAGGGATGTTTTCGGCAATGCAAAAACAACGAGAAGGCGATGCAACGCCTCGCACCTCATGGCTCGCCGCCATCGCCAATGAGCCGCGCATCCTGATGCTGTTGCCCGGTCTGTTCTGGGCCGGCAATGCCATCGTCGCGCGCAGTGCCACCGCCGAGATCCCGCCCATCGCGCTCGCGTTCTGGCGCTGGACGGTGGCCGCGCTCCTGCTCGCCCCGCTCGCCTGGCCGCATCTGCGCCGCGACATTCCGCTCATGCTGCGCAACTGGCCGATCATGCTCGTGCTGACGGCGCTCGGCATCAGCGTCTTCAACACGTTCCTTTACATCGCCGCCCACACGACCACGGCCATCAACATCGTCATGCTGCAGTCCGCGATGCCGATCGTGCTCGTCATCGCCACGTTCCTGATCTTCCGCGACACGCTGACGGGCGGTCAGGCGGCCGGCATTGCCGCCTCGTTCCTGGGCACGCTGACGCTGATCGCGCACGGCGATCCCGCCGTTCTGCTGGGGCTCGACTTCAAGCCCGGCGATCTCTGGATGCTGGCCGCGGTCGTGAGCTATGCGGTCTACACGGCGCTCCTGCGGCTCCGGCCGCCGGTGCACGGCTTGAGCTTTGCGTTCGCCACATTCGCGCTCGGCGCGGCTCTGTTGCTTCCGTTTTACATTGTGGAATCGTCGTGGGATCGCCCCATGCCGCTCTCGTTCCATGCACTGGCGGCCATCGGCTACGTCGCCGTCTTCGCGTCGATCCTGGCCTATATGGCCTACAACCGCACGGTCGAGCTGCTGGGTGCCAATACGGCCGGCCTGATCGTGCATCTGGTGCCGGTGTTCGGAACCGTTCTCGCCGTGCTTCTGCTCGGCGAGACCCTGCAAGCCTACCACATCGTCGGCATTGCCCTCATTGCTTTCGGCCTCTGGCTCGCCACCCGTCGGCCCACGCGGGCAGCGTGATCGTGATCAAGGTCACGGATCTTCCCACGGGACATGGCTACGACCAACGTGAGGTTGGGAAAAAGGACAGGTCATGCCGAAAGACTACAAGGGGATCACGAGCGACATTTCGCAGTACGCCGTCGAGCTGAAGAAGGCGGTTCCCGACGCCATGAACGGCTTTTACGCGTTGTCCAAGGCGGCGACCGCGGAGGGCGAGCTCGACAGGAAGACCAAGGAGCTCGTGGCGCTGGCGATCGGCGTCACGCAGCACTGCGACGGCTGCATCGGCTTTCACGTCAAGGCGTTGAAAGGGCTCGGCGCCACGCGCCAGGAAATCGCCGAGCTGATGGCCATGTGCGTCTACATGGGCGGCGGCCCGGCCCTCATGTACGCCGCCGACGCGCTGCGCGCCTACGACCAGTTCAGCGGCTGAGGACCTAGAATCCCACGTTGTCGATCAGCCGCGTCTTCCCGAGCCAGGCTGCGGCGAGGACGCGGCCCGGACGCTCCGAGCCCGCAACATAGGGTGCCAGCGTCTCGGCATCGCAAACCTCGAGATAGTCGACCTTGCTGAAGCCGACGGTCAGAAGCGCGTCCGCGGCCTCGCGCGGGTCTCGCCCGCGCGCCACCTCGGAGATCGCCTTGTGCAGCATCGGCGCGATGTAGCGCTCGTCGTCGCTGAGATACGCGTTGCGCGAAGAGAGCGCCAGCCCGTCCGGCTCGCGCACCGTCGGCACGCCCTGGATCAGGACCGGCAGTGTGAGATCGCGCACCATCTGCCGGATGACGGCGAGCTGCTGGTAGTCCTTCTCGCCGAACAGGGCGACATCCGGCATCGCCGCTGAAAGAAGCTTGCACACGACCGTCGCCACGCCGCCGAAATGATGCGGCCGGAACACGCCCTCGAGCGGCAGCGCCGCACCCTCGACGACGATGTGCGTCGCGTAGCCTTCCGGGTACATCTCCGACACCGGAGGCGCCCAGACGAGATGCGCGCCCGCGCCTCCGAGCTTTCCGAGGTCGCCCGCCTCGTCGCGCGGATAGCGCGCCAGGTCCTCGTGCGGCGCGAACTGCGTCGGGTTGACGAAGAGCGACACCACGACCTTGTCCGCCACCGCGAGCGCGGCCCCGACGAGGGCGATGTGACCCGCGTGCAGGGCCCCCATCGTCGGCACCAGCGCGATACGGTCGCCGGCCTCGCGCCAGTGCGCGATCTGAGCTCGTAAGTGATTGATTGTCCGGACCAACTCCACGTGCGGCGCCTTCTCTGGTTTTGCCCCGCAATAGAGCGCGGGAATTGCGCGGCAAGTGAGGCTGCGCGGGTGTCGCCGTCAAGAGGACGTGAGGCCGCCGCGCCACCCTTGTCTGCGGCTGTTGTACAACTCACAGCCAAGCGCCATCTGGTAAAGTGCAAACGCCCGGAGAATCAGGTGTGCTCCCGTCGAGAAGAGGGGACGAACACTAAATGGTCGCGCTGAGAAAATCCGAGTTCGCCGGCGGCCGCGCCGGCGAGGACGAGGCGCCGCCGCGCGACGAGATCGCTGCATATTTTCTGACCGACGAGACCCGCCTTGTCGGCGGTTTGATCGAGCGCGCCGTCTTCACCGACGAGGAGCGCCGCCGCACCGGCGAGCTTGCGCGCAAGCTCGTGGAGGCTGCGCGCGCCGACCACGCCAACCATGGCGGCATCGATGCCTTCATGCACGAGTACGGCCTGTCGAGCGAGGAAGGCATCATCCTGATGTGCCTCGCGGAGGCGCTGCTGCGCATCCCCGACTCCGACACCGCCGACCGCTTCATCGCCGAGAAGATTGCCGGCGGACAGTGGGAGCGCCACCGCGGTCATTCCGACAGCCTGCTCGTCAACGCCTCCACCTGGGGGCTGATGCTCACCGGCCGCCTCGTCAAGCTGCGCGAGGCGCGCGGCGTCAACCCGTGGGACGCGCTGAAGCGCCTCGCGGCGCGCTCCGGCGAGCCGTTCATCCGCCAGGCGGTGCGCCAGGCCGTGAAGCTGCTCGGCGACCAGTTCGTGCTCGGCCGCTCCATTCGCGAGGCAATTCAGCGCTCGGCGCCCTACGAGGCGCGCGGCTTCCGCTTCTCCTACGACATGCTGGGCGAGGCGGCGAAGACAGATAAGGACGCCATTCGCTACTTCGAGCGCTACATGGCCGCCATCGAGGCGGTCGGCGACGCGGCAGGACCGAACCCGCTGTCGCATCCGGATTCCCTTCTCGCGCGCCCAAGCATCTCGGTGAAGCTCTCCGCGCTGCATCCGCGCTACGAGCCCGGCAAGGAGGCGCGTCTTGCGGCCGAGCTATATCCGCGCCTTCTCACGCTTCTGAAGGCGGCCGAGGCGCGCGGCGTCGCCGTCACCATCGACGCCGAGGAGCAGGACCGTCACGAGCTGATGCTCGACATGTTCGCCCGTGCCTACGCCGACCAGGCGCTCGAGCGCTGGACCGGTCTCGGCCTCGCCGTGCAGGCGTACGGGAAACGTGCGATCCCGACCATCCGCTGGCTGCGCCGTCTGGCCGAGCAGGGCGGCAAGCGCATCCCCGTGCGTCTCGTCAAGGGCGCCTATTGGGACAGCGAGATCAAATGGGCGCAGGAGCGCGGCCTCGCCGACTATCCCGTCCTGACCCGCAAGCTGCACACTGACGTGTCTTACCTCGCCTGCATGCGCCTGCTGCTCTCGGATGCGCGCGCCTTCTATCCGCAGTTCGCGACCCACAACGCCCACACCGTCGCATCGGCAGTGATCGCCTCCGGCCAGACGGCGTTCGAGTTCCAGCGCCTGCACGGCATGGGCGAAGCGCTCTACGAGGAGGTGTCCGCGCCCGGCAAGCTGTGCCATCCGTGTCGCGTCTACGCTCCGGTCGGCGAGCACGAGGACCTGCTTTCTTATCTCGTGCGCCGTCTGCTCGAGAACGGCGCCAACACGTCCTTCGTCAACCGCCTCGCCGACGCCGAGCTGCCTCTTGCCCAGATCATCCGCGATCCCGTCGAGACCGCCGAGCGCGAGCGCAACGAGCCGTCCGCCGCCAAGCCGCTGCCGCGCCCGCGCGATATCTACTGGCCCGAGCGCAAGAATTCGTTCGGCGTCGCGCTGACCGACCGCACCGCGCGCGCGAGCCTCCTGTCGGACATGGAAGGCGCGCTCGGCCGCGAGTTCGATGCCGGCCCGATCGTCGACGGCCAGGCGACCGTGGGCGGCCCGCAAGCCGCGCTGCTGTCCTGCCCGCACGACCGCCGCGAGCGTCTTGGCAGCGTGCGCATCGCAACCCCGCGCGAGGTCGATGCCGCCATCTTGAGCGCCGAGCGGGCAGCCCACGGCTGGGACAAGCTCGGCGGCGCAGCCCGCGCCAAGATCCTTGATCTCGCAGCCGACATGCTTGAGCGCGATCGCGCCCGCCTCATGGCCGTTCTCGTCCGCGAGGCGGGGAAGACGCTGCCCTCAGCCCTCGCCGAGGTGCGCGAAGCCGCCGACCTCCTGCGCTACTACGCCGTCGAGGCGCGCCGCCTGATGAGCGCGCCACGATCGCTCAAGGGGCCGACCGGCGAAACCAATACGCTCGACCTGCGCGGCCGCGGCCCGTTCGCCTGCATCGCGCCGTGGAACTTCCCGCTCGCCATCTTCGTCGGTCAGATCGCCGCCGCGCTTGCGGCCGGCAATCCTGTCCTCGCCAAGCCGGCGGAGCAGACTCCCGTCACCGCCATGCTCGCCGTCCGCATCCTGCACGAGGCGGGCGTCCCGACCGACGTGCTGCATCTGCTGACCGGCACCGGCACGGTTGGCGCGGCGCTCGTCAAGTCGCCGAAGATCAAGGGCGTGGCCTTCACCGGCGGCAACGAGGCCGCCTGGTCCATCCAGAAGGCGCTCTCCGACCGCAAGGCCGACATGGTGCCGCTGATCGCCGAGACGGGCGGCCTCAACGCCATGATCGCCGATTCAAGCGCACTCGCCGAGCA
>JAFKKW010000425.1 GCA_017304275.1 Hyphomicrobiales bacterium
CTTTCCGGTCACTGGTGCAGGCGCTGGGAATCGACTTCGAGTCTCTTTCGAGGGATTTCGGGGGATCGGCGCTCGGCGAGATCGCGTCGCGCGCGGTGACGATCGGATCCAGTATCCTCGAAGCAGTGGCTGCGATCATTCTCATTCTGGTTGGCGGGCTCTATCTTGCGGTAACGCCGCAACGCTACCGCGCGGGATTCATCGCTCTGTTTCCTGAGCGTTGGCACAAAATCACCTCCTCGACGATGGATGACAGTGCGTTCGCGCTCAGCCGCTGGCTCAAGGCGCAGCTCATTGCCATGGGGATCGTGGGCTTCATGACGGGTATCGGCATGTGGCTCGCCGGCGTGCCGTCCCCGTTGGCGCTTGGCCTGATCGCGGGTGCGACCGAGTTCATTCCCATCGTCGGCCCGATCGCAGGCGCCATACCGGCGCTGCTTCTCGCATCTGCCCAAGGATGGGAGGTAACGATGGCCGCTTTGGCGGTTGCCGTGGTTGTGCAGCAACTGGAAAACAACCTCATCATGCCGTTCGTCGTCGGTCGCGTGGTCGAATTGCCGGCTGCCGTGGGGTTGTTCGCCACGGTCGCAATGGGATTGCTGTTCGGGCCGTTGGGGCTCCTGCTCGGCTATCCGCTCGCAATCGTCGCGGACGTGGCGGTCCGCCGGCTCTATGTGCGCGAGGCGCTCGGCAAGCGTGTCGAGATCCCGGCCGAGCGGGAACGCCAAGCCGAGGCCCGCGCGCGCGGCATTCCTTGAGGCGGTCTTGTGCGCCCGACCCCGGGACGTGCCGCGGCATTCCGTCCAACGTAATGCAACCCCTTTGCGTCCGACGCGTTTCCCGATGGGTCGGGATGCGGAGGTATGAACAATGTCCGATCCCAAGACGTCCGATCAATGGCCACAGGCGCGTGCCAAGCGCGTCGCAAAAGAAGGGCGCCGCATTCAAGCCCGGATGGACGCCATCGACCGGGACAAAGAAGACCGGTCAGAATCGAAAGAAGAAATCCCACAGACCGGCCAGCGCGACTATCCGGCCACTCTCGAGGAAACACACCTCACGAAGCCTGGACTCGAGCGGGATCTCGAAACCGCCCCGATGTACGAGGCGCCGGCTTACAAAGGCTCCGAGAAGCTGAAGGATATGGTGGCGCTGATCTCGGGAGGGGATTCCGGCATCGGGCGCGCGGTCGCGGTGTTGTTCGCGCGCGAGGGTGCCGACGTCGCGATCTCCTATCTCGAGGAAACCGAAGACGCCCGCGAGACAAAGCGCGCGGTCGAGGCCGAAGGCGGCCGATGCGTGCTGCTTCCCGGAGACGTCGCCGATCCGGGCTATTGCAAGGACGCTGTCCATGAGACCATCGAAAAGCTCGGCAGCCTGGATATCCTCGTCAACAATGCCGCCTTCCAGGAGCATGCCGGGTCCATCACCGACATCACGGATGCGCATTTCGACCGCACGCTCAAAACCAATCTCTACGGCTATTTCTATCTGGCGCGCGCGGCGGTGCCGCATATGAAGCCGGGCGGCTCGATCATCATGACGGGCTCCGTCACAGGTTTGCAGGGCAGCAACGAGTTGCTCGACTATTCGATGACGAAGGGCGGCATCCACGCCTTCGCCCGCTCTCTTTCGGCAAGTCTTCTATCGCGGGGCATTCGCGTCAACTGCGTGGCGCCGGGTCCGGTCTGGACGCCGCTCAATCCGGCAGACCGGCCGGCCAAGGACGTGCGCACGTTCGGTACGTCGACCCCGATGGGGCGGGCCGCGCAACCGGAAGAGATCGCGCCGGCCTACGTCTTTCTCGCCGCCCCCGTATGCTCGAGCTACATCACCGGCGAGATTCTGCCGATCATCGGCGGTTACGACTGATACGGCTCGGGCCACAACCACGAGAAAGGAGAGTGACTATGGGTCTTTTTACGCGCGACATCAAAACGATGGATGACCTCTTCGTGCACACGCTGCGGGACATGTATTATGCGGAAAACCAGATTACCAAAGCGCTGCCCGGGATGATCTCCAAGGCCTCCGACGCGCAATTGAAGGCCGGCTTCGAGAAGCATCTCGAGGAGACAAAGGCGCAGATCGGGCGGCTCGAACAGGTGTTCAAGCTGCACGGCGTCGAGGTGTCCGGCGTCTCCTGTCCGGCCATCGACGGGATCATTACGGAGGCGGACGACGTCGCGGGCGAGGTTGCGGACAAGGCTGTGCTCGATGCGGCGCTGATTGCCGCGGCCCAGGCCGTCGAGCATTATGAGATCAGCCGCTACGGAACGCTGGTCGCATGGGCAAAGCAGCTTGGCCGCAACGATTGCGCGAGCCTCCTCATGCAAAATCTCGACGAGGAGAAAGCTACCGACGCCAAGCTTACGACGATGGCCGAAGGCCGGCTCAATCGCCGCGCAGCCTGAGTCTGGCCGATCGCGCCCGAGGGAACCGGAAGCCCCCTCGGGCGTTCATCTGTTCACCACATTTTCGGGGTCGGGTTGAACCAACGACACCCTCTGCATGAGCGAGAGGCTTCCACCATGGCAAGATGGGCTGCTTCGCTGAAGAGCGTGCTGCCCGGTCAATCGGGCGCGGGCGACGGCGGGTCGTCCCATGCGCAAGCCGATCCGCAAAGCGCACCCGGGGGCGAGACGTCAGCCGGCAGCGATCCGCATTCCTATGCGCCGGTCGTCTGGCTGCTGGGGAAAGTGCAAAGCGGCAAGACCTCCGTCATCCGCGCCATTACCGGAAGCAGCGACGCCGAGATCGGAGACGGGTTCCGGCCGTGCACCCGTACCGCGCGTCTTTATACCTTTCCGGGCGACATGCCCGTGCTGCGCTTCCTGGATACGCGGGGGCTCGGCGAAACGGACTATGATCCTGCCGAGGATCTGGCTTTCAACGAGCGCGCTGCGCATCTCGTCCTCGTCACCGTGCGCGCCATGGATTCCGAACAGGGCGCGCTCTTCGACGCCCTGCGCCAGATCCGTACCCGTCACCCCGACTGGCCTATCGTCGTTGCGCAGACGAGTCTTCACGAAGGCTATCCGCCGGGGTTCGGGCACATTTTGCCTTATCCGTTCGAGCCCAATGCCCCTCGTGACGCGATCGCGCGGATCCCAACCGACCTCATGCGCGCACTGGCGCATCAACGCGCTCTGTTCGACGAGTTGCCGGGACGCGGGGGGCTGCTTTTCGCGCCCGTCGATCTCACCCGGCCGGAAGATGGCTTTGCGCCTGCGGATTATGGTCTCGACGCGCTCACCGAAGCCCTTGCCACCGTTGCGCCGGCCGGCATGCTGGCTGCGCTCTCTGCCATGCCCGGCTTCAAGGCCGATCCCAAGGCGCGTCCGGCGGACCCCATCATCATGGGGCATGCCATGGCAGCGGCGGGCGGTGACCTGGTGCCGATTCCGGTGGCAGGCGCCATCGCCGCCTCCACGATCCAGGCGCGCATGTTGAGCCAACTCGGCCGCCTGTATGGCATCGAATGGGATCGGCGTGCCTATGCCGAGCTGACCGCGGCCATCGGCGCCGGAACGGCTGCGCGGGTCGCCGCCGGCATCGGCCTGCGTCAGCTCGCCAAACTGCTGCCGGTCTACGGACAGACCGCCGGCACGGCGGCATCGGCCGCCGCCAGCTTTGCCATCACTTATGCGCTCGGCAAGGCGGCGATCTCCTATCTTCGCGGGCGCCGTCTCGGACTGGCCGACCGGGGTGCCGTTGCGGAGGCGTATCAGACGGCCTTGCGCGAAGCGTTCCGCATGTCGCGGGAGCGGAAGGCTGCCGCGCAGCCCGCCGAGCCGAAACCATGAGCGACAAGCCGCGGCCGCCGCCGACCCGTGCGCGGCGCACAGCCTCCCTGATCCTGATTGCCATCGGTCTGCTCGTTCCGGCGCTGTCCCTGATTCCGCTCGGCAGCATCTGGCTATGGCAGAACGGATTGCTGCTCTACTGGACTGCTTTCGCGCTCTCTGCCGTTGCCGTCGTCTATCTTGCGCAGCGTCACCTGTTGCCGGCGAGGAACCCGCCTCAGGATCTGCCACGCCTCGATGAGCGCGAGGATGACACTTCCGAGGATGCTCTGCGGCATAGTTGGTCACCTGCCGAGGAGCAGGCCTGGAAAGACGTGAAAGCACTTTCCCGCGCGATCGCCCCCGACCGCATCACGAGCGCGAAGGACCTCCTGGACGTTGCCCAGGAGACCATCACCACGGTCGCCAATCGCGTTCATGCCGGGCGCACGGATCCGCTGTGGCAGTTCACGACGCCTGAGGCTCTCGCCATGATCGAGCGGGTCTCGCGTCGCTTGCGCCTGTTCGCGCTCGAGAACGTCCCGTTCGGTGATCGTCTCACCATCGCGCAAGCCTTGACCCTGTATCGCTGGCGCGGGGCGATCGATTGGGCCGAGCGGGCGTATGACGTCTGGCGCGTCGTTCGTCTCGTGAACCCAGCGACGGCCGCGGCCAACGAGGCGCGCGAGCAGCTTTCGCGAGCCATGATGGAATGGGGCCGGGATGCCATCGCGCGCCGCCTGACCGAGGCCTACGTGATCGAGATCGGACGCGCCGCCATCGATCTGTATGGCGGCCGGCTTCGTGTGTCGGCAGACGCGCTCGGAGGGTACGTTTCCGAGGAAACCGCCGCCGATCAGGAGGTGTTGGGTGACGCTCGCTCGGAACCGCTGCGGATCCTTGTCGCCGGACAAACCGGGGCCGGCAAATCCAGCCTCGTCAACGCGCTGGCCAAGGAGATCAACGCCGCTGTCGATGTGCTCCCCGCCACGTCTTCCTACACGGCCTACGTTCTCGAGCGGGAAGGTCTGCCTGCTGCACTCATCATCGACAGTCCCGGTATCGGCACCGCGCCCGACGCCATCGCCAAGCTGGTCGAGAAGGCGGACGACAGCGACCTCGTGCTTTGGGTGGTGGCCGCTCACCGCGCCGATCGCGAGATCGATCGCCAGGCGCTCGAGGCGTTGCGGGGGCACTTCGCCGCGCGGCTCAACCGGCGGCGCCCTCCGATCGTTCTGGTCGCCACCCACATCGATCGGTTGCGTCCGTTCGGTGAATGGAAGCCGCCGTACGACTCTGCGACCGAGGGCGGCGAGAAGGCGCGGAACATCGATGCTGCAACCAAGGCCGCGGCCTCAGACCTCGGTTTCACAGGAGATGAAGCCGTTGCGGTCAGTCTGCTGCGACCCGATGCGCCCTACAACATCGAGCGGCTTTGGCAACGCGTTTTCGAAGCTGTTCCCGAAGCGCGGCGTGCGCAGCTGCTTCGCGCGCTGCACGAACTCAAGGACGTCTGGAGCTGGAAATCTGTCTGGTCGCAGGCGGCCGGCGCCGGACGCGTCATAGCCGGCGCCTTTAAGAAAGAAGCCGGACGCGGCAGACCGAAATCCTGATCCAAGAGCGCATCGAGGCGGAGTAATACACGATGGCAATCACCGCGGAAGCGACATCGCAGACAAAGCAAAGCGGCGAAGACGAGGAGGGGCCGGATCAAGAGGAAGCGTCGCAGACCGCTGCAACATGGCAACTGGTGGCCGATGTTTCCGTGACCGGGATTTTCGCGCTTTCCGTGCTTGCTGCGCTTTATCTGATGAGGGAGGTCGTGGTGCCCGTCATCCTGGCATGGGTGGTTGCCAACATTCTCCTTCCGGTGGTCTCCTGGCTGGAGCGTCGCGGCATATCACACGTTCTCTCAGTCGCGATCGTCACCCTGGCGGTGATGACGGTGTTGCTGCTCGTGGTGACGTTACTGTCGTTGCCGCTCACTTATTGGCTCGGACGAGCGAGCGAGCTGGGTGCGATGATCCGCGAGAAGCTGCAGTCCATGTCCGGTCCGCTCGACTTCGTGAAAGAGCTTTCGAACGCCATCGGCCAGGCGACGGGCGCGGGCGGATCGGGATTGCATGTCGAGGAAGGCGGCAACATCGTCAGCAGCATCTTCGCCATTCTGACGCCGGCGGTAACGCAGGGAATCCTGTTCCTGGGCGCGCTGGTGTTCTACATGATCTACCAGAAGCAGATCAAAAACCGGTCTGTGCTCGTGTTGCCGAGTCGGGAGGCGCGGCTGACCGCGCTGCGCATTTTTGCCGACATCGAGCGTAACACCACAGTTTATTTCGGCACGTTCACCATCGTTAATCTGTGCCTCGGGCTGGTAACGATGCTGCTCGCCTACGCTGTTGGATTGCCCAATCCGCTGCTCTGGGGGGTGCTCGCGGCGGTTCTCAACTACATCCCTTATATCGGCGTGGCGATCATGGTCTGCGTGCTGTTCCTGATCGGGCTCTTCACATTCTCCAGCCTGTCGGAGGCCATCGTCGCGCCGCTGGTTTATATTGCCATGACGACCGTCGAGGGGCACTTCATCACGCCTGCCTTGATGGGTCGCCGCATGACGCTGAACCCGTTCGCAGTTTTCCTTTCGATCGGCTTCTGGACCTGGATGTGGGGGCCGATCGGCGCCTTTGTGGCGGTGCCAATCCTGATGACGACGATCGTTACGTTTCGTCATCTTTTCCCCGCCGATGCGCCCGAGCTGCCCGGATGACAAAAATCGGGCGTCGGCGGCCGGGCGCATGAAACCCGGAGCGCGGGCCGTGCGTTTAGCGGAAGGGCCGGAATGGCCGCCCTCACAACATGAAGGATCTACCCATGGCGCAGTCCGCATCGACACAGACACGCAACGCTGCCGATGAGCTTGCCGACAAGGCGGCAAACCTGGCCGAAAGGACCGGTGACCGGATCGAGCGTACGGTCCAGGATCTTGCCGATCAGGGCCGGCAGGCCACGGAGCAGGTTCAGGTGGTCGCCGAAAACTTCAAGACCGCAGTCGACAAGTCGGTCAAGGACCAGCCGCTGACGACGCTCGCCGTTGCCGCCGGTATCGGGTTCGTGATCGGCGCTCTCTGGAAGTCCTGAGCAGCAGTCCACGCGCACCGCCAGATCGATCGATCGGGCTCACCGTCAGGTGAGGGGAGACCCGCCTTATGTTTCAAGCTCTCTTCAAACGTGCCGAGCGGTCGATAGACCAGGCCGTCTCCAGGATCTTCGATCCCTTGCGCACATCGTTCTGCTTGAACAGCGCCGCGGCGGCGGC
>JAFKKW010000561.1 GCA_017304275.1 Hyphomicrobiales bacterium
AAGAAGGAGAAGATCAATCCGCTTGCGGGCTGCCTGCCGATCCTGGTGCAGATCCCGGTGTTCTTCGCGCTCTACAAGGTGCTGTTCGTCTCGATCGACATGCGGCATGCGCCGTTCTTCGGCTGGATCCGCGATCTTTCGGCGGCGGACCCCACCTCGATCTTCAATCTGTTCGGCCTCTTACCGTTCGCGGTGCCGGAGTTCCTGCACATCGGCGTGTGGCCGGTCATCATGGGCCTCACGATGTGGGTCCAGATGCAGCTCAACCCGCCGCAGCCGGACCCGATCCAGCAGCAGATCTTCTCGTTCATGCCGCTGCTGTTCACGTTCCTGCTGGCCGCATTCCCCGCAGGCCTCGTGATCTACTGGGCCTGGAACAACATCCTGTCGATCACGCAGCAGTGGTACATCTCGCACAAGCAGGGCGCAGACGTGCATCTGATGGGTAACATGCGACGGACGTTCGCGCCGATCGGTCGATTGCTCGGTTTCAGCAAGGCCGAGTCGAAGTCCGAAACCAAGGGATGACGGGCGCGACGCTGTTCAGTGCGGAGGACCTCGCGGCGGGAGAGCGTCTCGTCGCGCGGCCGTGGCGGTTCATCAAAGGCGTGGTGGCGCTCGACGGGCTGCCCGACGACGGGTGGTGCGAGGTCGCGTTCGCGGGGCGGTCTAACGTCGGCAAGTCGAGCCTCATCAACGCCATGGTGCGCAACGGCGGGCTTGCGCGCACCTCCAACACGCCGGGGCGTACGCAGGAGCTCAATTTCTTCGCACCGGCGGACGATCCGCTCTACCTCGTCGACATGCCGGGTTATGGCTTCGCCAAAGCGCCGAAGGACAAGGTCGAGACGTGGACGGCGTTGATCCGCGCCTATCTCGCCGGCCGGCCGACGCTGCGCCGCGTGTTCGTTCTCGTCGACAGCCGGCACGGGATCAAGCCGCCCGACCGCGAGATCATGACGATGCTGGACGCGACCGCGGTCCCGTATCAGATCGTGCTGACGAAGGCCGACAAGATCAAAGTGCCGGACCTTGAGGCCGTCTTTGCGGCGACGGCGCAGGCGATCAAGAGCCATCCGGCTGCGTTTCCGACCGTGCTCGCGACCTCGTCTGAGACCGGCGCCGGCATTGCGGAGCTGCGCGCGACGCTGGCGGCGCTGCTGCGAGAGTAGGGGAGTGCAGTGCCCCCTCACCCGCTCGCTGCGCTCGCGACCTCTCCCCATAGGGGAGAGGTGAAAGAAGGCGCAACCACAGCACCTCTCCCCGGTGGGGAGAGGTCGACGCGAGGTCCGTAGGACCGCG
>JAFKKW010000426.1 GCA_017304275.1 Hyphomicrobiales bacterium
GAAACGGAGTTGAGAATGAGCACCAAGAAAAACATCCGCGCCGCCCTCGACAAGGCCGCCTCCGCGCGCATCCTGATCATCGATGGCGCCATGGGCACCATGATCCAACGCCACAAGCTGGATGAGGCGGGCTATCGCGGCGCCCGCTTCAAGGACTGGCCGCGCGACATCAAGGGCAACAACGACGTCCTGGTGCTGACGCAGCCCAAGATCATCCAGGACATCCACGAGCAGTATCTCGCGGCCGGCGCCGACATCATCGAGACCAACACGTTCAACGCGCAGAAGATCTCCATGGCCGACTACGGCATGGAGGACCTGTCCTACGAGATCAACGTCGCGGCGGCGAAGCTCGCCCGCGCGGCAGCCGACAAATATTCGACGCCGGACAAGCCGCGCTTCGTCGCCGGCGCCGTCGGCCCGACCAACCGCACGGCCTCGATCTCGCCCGACGTCAACAACCCCGGCTTCCGCAACGTCTCCTTCGACGAGCTGCGGGAGGCCTACAAGGAGCAGGTAAAGGGCCTCATCGAAGGCGGCGCGGACATCATCCTGATCGAGACCATCTTCGACACGCTGAACGCCAAGGCCGCGGGTCTCGCCACGCTGGAGGCCTTCGATGAGACCGGCGTGACGCTGCCGATCATGATCTCCGGAACCATCACCGACCGCTCCGGCCGCACCCTCTCGGGGCAGACGGCGGAAGCGTTCTGGTACTCGATGCGGCACTTGAAGCCGTTCTCGATCGGCTTGAACTGCGCGCTCGGCGCCGAGCTGATGCGCCCGTATCTGGCCGAGTTGGCCCACGTCGCGGATGTGCGCATCTCGGCCTACCCGAACGCCGGGCTGCCGAACGCCATGGGCGAGTACGACGAGACACCGGACGACATGGCCTGCAAGACCGAACCCTGGGCGGCCGACGGCCTGATCAACATCATCGGCGGCTGCTGCGGCTCGACGCCCGACCACATCCGGCACATCGCCGAGCACGTGTCGAAGTTCCCGCCGCGGCCTCTGCCGGTGATCGAGCCGAAGATGCGCCTCTCGGGTCTTGAACCTTTCGTGCACGGGTGACGCACGTGAGTGGCAACAGCGATAGTCTGGAGGAGCGGGTGTTGGACCGCGTCGCCGAGATAACGAGAGCGCCGCGGCATGCCCTGGGTCGCACCACGGATCTCTACCGGGACCTGGCCTTGACCGGCCCCGAAGCCAGAACCCTGCTGGCGGTCCTGGCGGAAGAGTTCGATATCGATTTGAGCGGTGTCAGAGTCTATCGCCACTTCGACGACGGGGGCGTCTCGCTCTCCTCTCCGGAAGTGATCTGGACGATCCTGGGGGCCGCGCTGTTCGCCATCGCAAGCGTTCCGGTTGCCTCATACCTGACGGCAACGTTCGGGCTGCCGGACTGGGGCAACTATTTGCTGATCGGGCTTTGCATTCCCTTGGTGCTGGTCTGGATGCAGGTCGGCAGCTTGATCTTCCCGCGCCCGAGCGATTGGGGCGGCGAGAGGATTCCCGTAACGATTCAAGATCTGATTTCGGCCGCAAAAGAGAAGAAATGGCCGATCAACTATGAAGGCAGGTATACGTCGTGACCACCGGCAGCGCAGCGCAATCCTTCATCAACGTCGGCGAGCGGACCAACGTTACCGGCTCGGCGAAATTCAGAAAGCTCATCGAGGCCAACGACTATCCGGCCGCGCTCGCGGTCGCGCGCCAGCAGGTCGAGGCCGGCGCCATGATCCTCGACGTCAACATGGACGAGGGCCTGCTCGATTCCGAGAAGGCGATGACCACCTTCCTGAACCTCATCGCCTCCGAGCCCGACATTTCGCGCGTGCCGATCATGATCGACTCTTCCAAGTGGAGCGTCATCGAGGCGGGCCTCAAGTGCGTGCAGGGCAAAGCCATCGTCAACTCGATCTCCATGAAGGAAGGCGAGGGACAGTTTCTCGAGCACGCGCGCAAGGTGCTGCGCTATGGCGCCGCCGTCGTCGTCATGGCCTTCGACGAGCAGGGCCAGGCCGACACCATCGAGCGCAAGGTCGCCATCTGCGAGCGCGCCTACAAGCTCTTGACCGAGAAGGTCGGCTTCCCGCCCGAGGACATCATCTTCGATCCCAACATCTTCGCCGTCGCGACGGGCATCGAGGAGCACAACGGCTACGGCATCGCCTTCATCGAGGCGGCGCGCCAGATCAAGGAGAAGTTTCCGCTCACCCACATCTCGGGCGGCGTCTCGAACCTGTCGTTCGCCTTCCGCGGCAACGAGCCCGTGCGCGAGGCCATGCACTCCGTGTTCCTCTATCACGCCATTCGTGCCGGCATGGACATGGGCATCGTCAATGCAGGTCAGTTGGCGCTGTACGACGACATCCCGGCGGAGTTGCGCGAGCTGGCCGAGGACGTGATCCTCAACCGCCGCCCCGACGCCACCGACCGCCTGCTGGACGCCGCGCCGCGCTTCAAGGGCGACGGCAGCGGCGCCAAGGCCAAGGAGAAGGATCTCTCCTGGCGCGAGGGCACGGTGCAGGAGCGCCTCACGCATTCGCTCGTGCACGGCATCACCGATTTCATCGAGGCCGACACCGAGGAAGCCCGCCAGCAGGCCGAGAAGCCGCTGCACGTCATCGAGGGCCCGCTGATGGCCGGCATGAACGTCGTCGGCGATCTATTCGGCGCCGGCAAGATGTTTCTGCCGCAGGTCGTGAAGTCGGCCCGCGTCATGAAGCAGGCGGTCGCCTACCTGCAACCTTTCCTCGAGGAGGAGAAGCGGCTGTCGGGCGTCGACCAGAGGCCGGCCGCCGGCAAGGTCGTCATGGCGACCGTGAAAGGCGACGTGCACGACATCGGCAAGAACATCGTCGGCGTCGTGCTCCAGTGCAATAACTACGAGGTGATCGACCTCGGGGTGATGGTGCCGGCCGCCAAGATCCTCGAAACAGCCAAGAAGGAGAAGGCGGACATCATCGGTCTCTCGGGCCTCATCACGCCGTCGCTGGACGAGATGTGCTTCGTCGCCGCCGAGATGGAGCGCGAGGGCTTTGCCGTGCCGCTGCTGATCGGGGGCGCGACCACGAGCCGGGTGCATACGGCCGTCAAGATCAGCCCCAACTACAACCGCGGCCAGGCCATCTACGTGCTCGACGCCAGCCGCGCCGTCGGCGTCGTGTCGAACCTGCTCTCGGAGACGGAATCGAAGCCGTACATCGAAGGCATCAAGTCGGAATACGTGAAGGTGCGCGAAGCCCATCTTGCCAACGAGGCGCGCAAGCAGCGCATCACGATCGCCGCCGCCCGCGCCAACAAGTTCGACATCGACTGGGCATCCTACACGCCGCCGAAGCCGAGCTTCCTCGGTACGCGCACGCTCAAGGAGTTCCCCCTCGCTGACCTCGTGCCCTATATCGACTGGACGCCGTTCTTCCAGGCATGGGAGCTGCCCGGCCGTTACCCGGCGATCCTCGACGACAACAAGGTCGGCAGCGAGGCGCGCAAGCTCTTCGCCGACGCGCGCGCGCTTCTCGACCGCATCGTCGCGGAGAAGTGGTACACCGCCAACGCCGTGGTCGGCTTCTGGCCGGCCAACAGCGTGGGCGACGACATCGCCGTCTTCACCGACGAGACGCGCAGCAAGGAGCGCGCAACGCTCTACACACTACGTCAACAGATCGCCCGCGACCCGTCCCGCGACCGCGCGCATACCGCGCTTGCGGATTTCGTCGCCCCGAAGGAGACCGGCCTTGCCGACTACGTGGGCGGCTTCGCCGTCACCGCCGGCCTCGGCGAGGAGGAGGCGATCAAGGCTCACATCAAGGCCACCGACGACTACAGCCGCATCATCGCCAAGGCGCTGGCGGATCGCCTTGCGGAGGCCTTCGCCGAAGCGCTCCACGCCAAGGTACGCCGCGAGCTGTGGGGCTATGCGCGCGATGAGACGCTGTCGAACGACGATCTCATTCTCGAGAAGTATCGCGGCATCCGCCCTGCGCCCGGCTATCCGGCCCAGCCTGATCACACCGAGAAAAGAACGCTGTGGGAGCTGATGAACGTCTATGACGAGACCGGCATCGAGCTGACCGAGAGCTTCGCCATGTGGCCGGGCGCGGCCGTCTCCGGTTTCTATTTCTCGCACCCCAAGAGCCATTATTTCGGCGTCGGCAAGGTCGAGCGCGATCAGGTCGAGGATTACGCCCGCCGCAAGGGCTGGACGGTTGCCGAGGCCGAGCGCTGGCTCGCCCCGGTCCTCAACTACGACCCCGTCTCCACCACCCGAAACGTGGCATGAGGCGGGAATCGTCGGTCTCTTCAAAGACCTGGAGCGCGATCTCAGGCCGATCGAAAGCGATCGCGCGCTCTAGAGCCGTTCTGACTTAGGTGGAAACAGCCGCACCTAAATCTATCGCAACTCTTCGCCTCTCCCCGGCGGGGAGAGGCGACTTCCGAGCATCGCGAGGACGGCGGGTGAGGGGAGGAGCCGATTCCGGCTAAGTCGGAAACACTCTAGGCTCTTTTCGACCAGGGCCGACATGGTCGTGCGAACAATCGCCGTGACGAAACTCCAGCCCCCCGGCTTTGCCGGAGTGACGTCCAGTTTGGGCTGTCCCGTCCTGCCCATAACGTCATCCCGGCGTAGGCCGGGATCCAGACACGTGCCCGCATGCCGAGCCGGTGTTTCCACCTGCAACGGAAACGCGCTAGTGTGATGATCGAGAAATTCGCCATATCAAGCAGCGCGGTCGCGCGCGAATTTCTCGATCTGAATCACACTAGCAAGTCTATGATTCTAGTGTCCCTTTTGATTCCGAAGTTCGCTCCTGAGCTTAGCCGCGAACTCTGGCGAACTTCGGAATCGGGACACTAGGATCCGCAGCGTCGCGCAGAGGACGGGAGGGGCAATGCCGTTTGTGAATCTGGCCGTGGCTCAGGCCGCGGCGGCTTGGATTGCCGCGCCGAATCTTGTCGGCATGGTGATGGACTACGGGCCGCTCTATTACTACGTAGTTGCCGCGGTGGCCGCCGTGATCGTTCTCATCGGCGCGTTCATCGGTTCGCGCATCACCCACACCATCGCCCGGCCGACCCTATTGTCGCTGATCGCGGCCGTCTCGTTCGCGATCATCGCGGCGGCGCTGGCGCTGGTTTTTCTGGGCTCTCAAGTCGGCATCTCCGAGGTCGCAACCCACGGCTTCACGTTCGCGCCGGTGGCAGCGGCGATCGCGGGCTACTTCATCGCCTCTCCGCGCACGGCTGTGTGAGCGTCACCAGCCAGACCATTGTTCCGCATTGCGGATCTTCATGCTAGATCGGATCGTGCCGGAGCGATTCCGGCGCAAGATCATGCTTTAGACCATGATCGCTTCGGACCCTATCAGTCCGAAGCGTGAATCATCGGTCTCATCAAAGATCTCGAGCGCGATCCATGATCGCGCTCGGGATTGGGCATTCGTCGGCGGGTGGGGAAGACGGCCGGCGGCAACTTGGGGGAGATCCGCCACATGCTTGGACGTCTCGTATTGCTGCTGCTCCAGATCGTCATCGGCTGGTTCGGCGCCAATGCCATTATGAGTGCGCTGGGAAGCAGCGTGCCCGGTGCGTTCGCGATCTACGTCTTTGCGATCCTGGCCGCGATCGTCGTGTTCCTGGTCGGCATCATAGCCGCGCAGGTGCTGCAGAACGTTTGGACGCCGGGAAGCCGCACGCTGACGTGGTCGCTGGCTTTTGCCATCGTCGCTGCGCTGCTCTGGCAGTTCGGGCCGACGCTGCCGCTTCTGTCCGAGATCCCCTGGGGTCGCGTGCCGGTCAAGTATGCCGTGCTGGCGGGCGCGCTACTCGGCTACCACATTCGCAAATAGCTCTCGCGCGAGCGCGAAAAAAGATCAGGCGCGAGGCCGGGGCCTCGCGCCTTTTTTTGTCGTGCTGAACCGTGACAAGTCGAGGAGGAGTGCGAGCGACAGGGAGCACTCACACCATCCCGACCACGATTGCAGCGAGGAAGCCGAAAGACGCGAGCACGGCAAGCATGCTCAGTCGGATCGAGAGTTCCATCGTTGCCTCCTGCCGGCCGGGCCGGCGGTGGGTATCATCGTTACGTCACGCATTCACCTTGCAGGGTGTGACGCTCGGGTCCGTCCGGCAACGGCGCCCGCGTCGACAAAAAAAGCTTACGAAGCGAGGAAGTTCCCTGCCAAGCAAAAATGATCATGCGTTGCACCATGTCTGGTGCCGCGCCGCTTGAGCGCGAGAAACGTTTCGATTGAATTCAAAGCCGCCTTCGGCCGTGCTGCGACGCAAGCCTCGCACCCGAAATATTTTCGTTCGATTGCGGGATGGCGCGCTTTCGCTCAGCGTCCCTGGAACGCCGGCTTGCGTTTCTCGAGAAATGCGCGCCGCCCTTCCACGTAATCGGCACTGTCGAAGCAGGCTTTTACCGCCGCATCGAGCCTCGCGGTGTCGGGGCTCTCGGGGTGGCGGACGAGCTCGTCGATGGTGAGCTTTGCTGCGCGCACCGTGAGCGGCGCGTTCGCGGCAATGGTGCTCGCGAGCGTCCGCACCGCGACCTCGAGGTTCTCGGTTTCGACGACCTCGTTGACGAGACCGATACGCTGGGCTTCCGCAGCGGAGAAGCGCCGGCCCGTGAACAGCATCTCCTTGACGAAGGCGGGCGGCGCGAGCGCGAGCAGCGGCGGCACCCAGCGGGGATTGTAGCCGAGGCCGAGCTTCGCGGCGGGGATTGCGAACTGCGCCTTGGGGTCGGCAAGGCGCAAGTCGGCGCACGCGGCAATGCCGAGGCCGCCGCCGAGGCAGAAGCCGTGGATCATGGCGATGACCGGCTTGGTCGTCGCGAGCAGGGCCGAGAACGCCTCGTGATTGAGCCGGTCGTAGTCGGCGGCGCTGGCGCCGGTCCGCGCGGTTTCGAACTCGGAGATGTCGGCCCCCGCCGAGAACGCCCGCGTCCCGTCCCCGCGTAGGAGGATCACCCGCACGGCCGGATCCGCCTCGGCCGCTGCAATGTGGGTCGGGATCTTGGCCCACATGCCCGCCGTATAGGCGTTC
>JAFKKW010000427.1 GCA_017304275.1 Hyphomicrobiales bacterium
GGTCAAGCCCGGCCTGACATAGGCGAGGGAACGGCTCTAGAGTGTTTCCGCCTTAGCCGGAATCGGCCCCTCCCCCTCACCCGCCTTCCTCGCGACGCTCGGAAGTCGGCCTCTCCCCGCCGGAGAGAGGCGAAGAGTTGCGATAGATTTAGGTGCGGCTGCTTCCACCTAACTCAGAACGGCTCTAGTGCGCGCAAACAACGGGGCGCACATAAAAAAGCGGGGAGCGATCGCTCGCTCCCCGCCCGCCTGACGGGCGGTAACGGACTTAGTTGGCTTTCTTCTCGGTGTAGTACTTGAACTCAGGTGCGCTCTCGAGCGCCTCCTTGGTGCTGTTGATGGTCACGCGCATGGTGCCATCGGCGTCGCGGTTGAGCTGGAGATCGCTGAATGCGACGGCGACCAGCTTCTCACCGAGGCCAAGGAAGCCACCGACACCGATCACAGCGTTCGAAATCTTGCCGTCCGGGCCCATGATGAGATCGTTGATGTCGCCGATCTTCTCGTTGGCCGCATTGTAAACGGTGAGCCCGACGAGCTTGCTCGAACGCCACTCATCCGCAGCCTGGCTGGCGGCGAAGGTGCCGGCCGTGCTGCGCTCGGCCGAAGCCGCGCTGTTGTTGCTCGGCGACGGTGCAGGATCCGTGACGGACGGCGCGGGGGACGGCGACGGCGCGGGGGTGGTTTCCGGCATATTCTCCGAAGGTGCCGACGGCGACGGAGCCGGAGGCGGGGTCTGCGCAAATGCGGTTGCGGCGCCTACAGCGAGGGCAGCCGGCATGCAGATCGCGGACAGCAGCTTGGATTTCATAAGTTGATCTCCCTTAATCATTTCGAGGTTCTACCGCGCCGGTCTCTGCAACATCGCATCGACCGTCAGGCGCGGCGCACTTCTCAATTGAGATGCGTACCAGCGGGCCTTCGCCTGCCTGCTTCTCAAACGTCGAGGGACGATCTTGGTTCCTCCCCGCCGCGCGTCTTCCGCGAGAGCGGGAGCTCGAAAGGGCGGCCGGACAAGGGAAAACGACGACGCAGCGGCGTCGCTCGCGGACGAGAGAACGGCTTCCCAACTGTCGACGACGATGACGCGAGTGACGTCGATCGCGCGGCCCCTGCGGGGAAATCGAAAACGCGTGGCCGGACCCGGTCAAGCCGTCACGGCGCGCGCGTTTCTCCATCCGAGGCGGCCGTGGCGATGGGTGCGCCTGGGCCAGCGGGGGCCGGCGCAAGCGCATCCGGCGCCGGGGCGAGAACTGCGACCGGGGCTTTGCTGAGGCTCTCGGTCAGAAAGCTGTCGACGGTTGTGCCCCAGATATCCCACCCCGCGCGATCGTCGGCGAGATGGTGGCCATCCGAGCCATAGGGCGGGAACACATGCAACTCCGCCTTGCCGCCGCCCTCCTGCCAGGCCGAGGCCAGAGCGCGCGCGAGCCCGGGGCGGAAGTAGCTGTCGTTCTCGGCGTAGAGCCAAAGGGTCTCGGTGCGTGCCGTCCCGCCGAAGATGCGTGCCGCGTCGAGAAGGCGCTGCTCGCCGCATACGGCATCCACGCGCTGGCCGAAGGGGCGACCGCCGCGGCCGCCGGCGATGTTGATCACCGCGCGCACGTTGCCGGGGTTGCGCGACGCGAGCGCGAGCGAAGCCCAGCCGCCGCACGAGATGCCGACCACGATCGCTTCCCCCGGTGTCACGAACGGCTGCTCCGACATGTAGTCCACCGCGCCTTGAATGTCGTCGGCGGCGGCGAGACCGGAGTGCACGTGATCCGGATCGGCGCAGGTCCCGATCGATTCCGCCATCGGGCCGCCGGTCGCGCCGTGTCCGCGACGTTGCGGCAGAACCACGACATAGCCACGCTCGACGAACCAGCGGGAGAGCCAGTAGTACACCGGCATGGCGACAGCGAGCCGCGTCGCGTCCGAAGTGCCGTGGTTGATCACGACGAGAGGATGACGCTGGGTCCCACTTGCGACGGATGGCGTGTCGGCGGGACGGAAGACAGTGGCGCGTAGCGGATAGCCGTGATCGGCGCTCGGGAGAATCCAGAGCTGCTCGCGCAGGCGCGGACCTTCGGGACCAAAGGGACCATAAAGGTCGGATGCGTGCGCGGGCATCAACATCGCCGCGAGCGCAACGAACGGCAGAAGCGCACGGATCGCGATCGTCGTTGCACGCTTGTGCCCTGCGCCGTCGCAACGCAATGGTCGCGACCTTGCGCTTGCAGCCCCCATCGTCCGGATCATCGAAACATGCCCCCCGTGTCGTCCATCCTTCCGGGTTGTCTCATCGCGCGGCGCCTCGCACCCGCGCGGGCGGCCCATTCTATCGCGGAACCCCCATCATGGCCGCGCGTTGAAGCCGCGGCCAAGCTCTTCCCGAGCTTGGCTCATTTGAAATGGATAGAGGAGTAGAATCAATGAAAAAGCTGTGCGCGACGAGCATAGCCGCTCTCCTTGCCACTGCCGGGGCCACTTTTCCTGTTCATATGGCCATGGCTACAAATGCCAAATTGTCCAGCGCGGCGTGCAGCGCGATCTGGGATCGCGCCGATTCGGGCGCCCACGGGTCACTGACCAGCGCTCAGGCTCAACCCTACGTCAGCAATTTCAGCAAGGTTGATGCCAACGCAGATGGACATCTCTCAAGTGCCGAATTCATGGCCGGCTGCCAAAAGGGGCTCGTCCATGATTCCGCCAGCACCGGCGCCAGCGAGGGCGCATCCGGTAACGCGGCAGAGCCGCGCTCGAATGCCCCCAAGGGCGAGCGCTACTGATCTCCGCCCGATCGCCGCCGTAAGCTGCATTTTGGCGTCTGCGGCGGCGTTTTCGTCCTTCCAGCCTCGGGCAGGGATATCAAAATCCCGATTGTCTTGGCGCCCCCAGATGGTCAATATCGGACTTCGGCGTTCTCGCTTGGCTTCTCCGCATCGAGGTGATTGAAACGCGGCGTCGCATTGCGGCTCGTGCCCACCGGACACAACTCCCCCGGACACAATGCCACACTGCTTACCGCCCTTTCGTGTCGTCCCGCGGCCACATTCAAGCCGGATGCCCTCGCAACGCATCGTCAACCCGGAACGCCTCGCTTGACCCTGCCGCTCCCTTCCCTCGAGCAGATCGCCATGATCGCCGACCAGCGCCCTGCTCAACCCCTCGATTTCGCGATCATCGGCAACGGTCGCGTGGCGGCGCTGCTCGACCGTTCCGCCCGCATCGTCTGGTGGTGCTTCCCGCGCTTCGACGGCGATCCCGTCTTCTCTCATCTGCTCGCGGGCAACGAGGAGAAGGGCTTCACCGATATCGTCGTCGAGGGCGCGGTGCGTACCCGCTCCGGCTATCTGCGCAACACGGCGATCGTCGAGACGACGATCGAGGACGAGCACGGAAACGGCGTGCGGATCATCGATTTCGCGCCGCGCTATCCGCGCTTCGAGCGCATGCTGCATCCGGCGCAGATCATCCGGCGCATCGAGCCGATCGGGTTGCCGCGCGTCAAGATCCGCGTGCGCCCGACGTTCAACTACGGCCAGCCGCGACCGGCGCAGGTGGTGGGGTCGAACCACATCCGGTTCAGCGGCGGCGATCTTACGCTGCGGCTGACCACGGATGCGCCGCTCTCCTACATCGTGCACGAGACGTCGTTTGCGCTATCGCGGCCCGTGACGCTGGTGTTCGGTCCCGACGAGTCGCTCGAAGCGGCCGCCGACACCGTCTCGCGAGAAGCGCTCGAACGCACGCGCGACTACTGGACGAGCTGGGTGCGCGGGCTCGCCATTCCGCTCGACTGGCAAACGGACGTCATTCGCGCGGCGATCACGCTGCAGCTCTGCACGTTCGACGAGACGGGCGCCATCGTGGCTGCGCACACGACGTCGATCCCTGAGGCGCCCGGCACCCAGCGCACCTGGGACTACCGCTACTGCTGGCTCCGCGACGCCTATTTCGTCATCATGGCGCTCAACCGGCTCGGCGCGACACAGACGATGGAGTCCTATCTCGACTACATCACGACGCTGGTCATCGGCGCCAAGGGCGTTCTGAAACCGGTCTACGGCATCGTGCACGATCAGCCGCTCGACGAGAGCGTGGCGGAGCATCTGTCCGGATTCCTCGGCATGGGCCCGGTGCGGGTCGGAAACCAGGCAGCCGAGCAGCAGCAGCACGACTCCTACGGCAGCATCATTCTCGGCGTGTCGCAGATGTTCATCGACCAGCGCCTGCCGCGGATGGGTGACGAGGCGCTCTTCCGGCGCCTCGAGGTTCTCGGCTACCATGCGCTGCGCGTGGTGCAGGAGCCGGACGCCGGGCTCTGGGAATACCGCGGACGCAAGCGCGTGCATACGCATTCAGCGACCATGTGCTGGGTTTCGCTCGACCGTCTGGCGCGGATCGCGCAGATCCTCGGGCTGGCGGAAGATGCGGCGCAGTGGCGACAGAACGCGGACCGGTTGCGTAAGGAGATCCTGTCGCGGGCCTGGAGCGACAAGGCCGGCGCGTTCGCCGGCGCGCTCGACCATGACGAGCTCGATGCCTGCGTGCTTCTGCTGCCGGAGCTCGGCCTGATCTCGGCCGACGACCCGCGCTTCACCAAAACACTCGACGTTGTCGGGCGCGAGCTCGGGCGCAACGGCTTCATGCTGCGCTACACGAACGACGACTTCGGCGCGGCGGAGACGTCGTTCCTCGCCTGCCAGTTCTGGTACATCGATGCGCTGACGGCGGCCGGACGGGTGGAGCAGGCGCGGGAGATGCTGAGCGATCTGCTTTCGCGGCGCAACGCCTTCGGCATCCTGTCGGAGGACATCCATCCGAGCACGGGCCAGCTCTGGGGTAACCTGCCGCAGACCTACTCCATGGCCGGAATCGTCAATTCCTGCATGAACCTTTCGCGATCGTGGGCGGAAGCCTGGCCGCGCTCGCCCGCGCCGGAACCCGGCGTGACCTCAAACGTTTGATCTCAGATCTTAATTCCTGACACGTACCACGGCGTCTCTGCTGACCGCCGCGGATTGGCCGTGTCCAATAGACTACGGAGGCGGTTTGAGGCGTATCGTTGTCGTATCCAATCGGGTGATGGATCTGCGCAAGGCGGCGCAGGCCGGCGGAGTCGCGGTTGCGATTGCAGACGTGTTCCGCACCCGCAAGGGCGCGGGCGAGGCGGAGGTGAAGATGACACGGTCCGCGGGCAATGCGCTCGCGACCCTACCGCTCACCGCCGAGGAGCACAGCGACTACTACCTCGGCTATTCGAACTCCGTCCTCTGGCCCGTGTTTCACAACCGGCTCGATCTCGCGCGGTTCGATGCGGGGTTCTATACCCGCTACATGAGCGTCAACGAACGTTTCGCGCGGGCCCTCCGCACGCTCATTCAGCCCGACGACATCATCTGGATCCACGACTATCACCTGATCCCGCTCGGGTCATTGCTTCGGCGCGCGGGCGTCACGAACCCCATCGGGTTCTTTCTGCATATCCCGGTGCCGCCTTCGCAGACGTTTCTTGCGATCCCCGAGTATCGGGCGCTTGCGTGCGCGCTCACGGCCTACGACCTCGTCGGGTTGCAGACGCAGGCGGACGTGGCGAACCTCATTCAATTCTTCGAAGACAGCGTTGCGGGACGCATCCTCCAAGATGGCCGCGTAGCCGCTTTCGATCGCCGGCTCGCAATCGAAAGCTTTCCGGTCGGCATCGATCCGGACAGCTTTGCCCGCGCCTCGCCCCAAAAAGCATCGGCGCAGTCGATCGACGGCGCGCAGCGGATCATCGGTGTCGACCGGCTGGATTACTCCAAGGGGCTGCCCCAGAAGTTCCAGGCGTTCGGGCATTTTCTGGAGAAGCACGCCGAATACCGGCGCAACGTCGTGCTCACTCAGTTCGCCCCACCGACGCGCGAAAGCGTCGAAGCCTATACCGACATCCGTCAGCAGCTCGAAGCGCTGTCCGGAAAGATCAACGGCATGTTCGGGGAGCTCGACTGGGTCCCGATCCACTACATCTACCGGTCGGCGCCGCGCGACCGGTTGCGCGACATCTACCGCTCGTCGCGTATCGGCTTCTTCACGCCGCTGCGTGACGGCATGAATCTGGTCTCGAAGGAATACATCGCTTCCCAGGATCCCGATGATCCCGGCGTGCCGATCCTGTCGCGGTTCGCGGGCGCCGCCGAGCAACTGGTCGACGCCCTGATCGTGAACCCCTACAATATCGACGAGATGGCGGATGCTCTCCGAGCAGCGCTCGTCATGGACCGATCGGAGCGCATCGAAAGGTACAATCGATTGATGTCCGTCATTCGTACCTGCGATAGCGCGGCCTGGGCGGCTTCCTTCCTCGCCACGCTCGAAGCTGCGGCCAACGAGCGATCGCATGTCGCCGAGCCCCTTGCGCCCTCGATCCGCGCCTCGATGGCCAAGCTTGCACGGACCCCGCTGGCACCCGTGGGCCTCAAACTCGGACGCAGCTCATCCAAAGGGGCCGGCCCAAGGCGCGGCGCGAGCCACCACGAATGAGCGCCGCGTCAACATCCCCTCGCCGCTCCCATGGCTCCCGATCCGACGGGCGTGCGCCGCTCAAGGTGCTGACCGTCGGCGGCGCGATGATCGACACGATCGCCATCATCGACAACGCCGCCATCGAGCGCATGACGCTCGACAACGCGGGCGCGTCGTTCCTGCTGCTCGAGGAAGGACGGAAGACGGAGGCACTCGAGGTCTCGACGCATTGCGGCGGCGGCGCAATCAACGCTGCCATCGCGCTGGCGCGCCTCGGACTCGACTGCTCGGTCCTGGTCAAGCTGGGGCAGGACCGGCGCGCGGACCAGATCATCGCCTCTCTCGACGCGGAAGGCGTCTCGCATCGCTGGGCGCTCCGCGACGAACATGCGCCGACCGGGGCTTCCGTGCTCGTCTCGTCGCATGAGCGCAATGCGGCCGTGTTCACTTTCCGCGGCGCGAATACCACGCTCACGCCCGACGACCTTGCCGACGATGCGTTCGCGACCGATCTCGTCTACATCGCCAACCTCTCCAACGAGGCGGCGCGCTGCTTTGCCACCATCATCGACAAGGCGCATGCCGCGGGCGCCCGCATCGCCGCCAACCCGGGCATCCGACAGTTGCACGCACACGGGGATGCATTCCAGGCCTCGCTGCCCCGTCTCGACATCCTGGCGCTCAATCGCCGAGAGGCGGACGAGGTGGTTTCGCTGCTCGACCGCGATGGCGACGACGGTGACGCCGGCCTCGATTTTCCGGGCAACCTCGCGCCGCCGCCGCTCGCGGCCCGGGGCCTCAGGTTCGAGCGCCGCAGGATGAGCGTGCGGGCATTCTGTCGCGCCCTCGTGCGGCGCGGCGTGGGGACGGTGGTGCTCACCGATGGCCGTGACGGGGCGTTCGCCACCGCGGGGGACCGCCTGCTTTATTGCCCCGCGCACGAGGCCCAGGTGGCCGGGACCGCCGGGGCCGGGGACGCTTTTGTCTCGACATTTGCGGCTTATGCTGCCGGCGGCAACGCGGCGGATACGGCGCTCCGGGCCGCCTCACTGAACGCGGCCGCGGTGCTCGGCTTCGTCGACACGCAAACCGGTCTCCTGCGACGCCAGGACATCGACGCGCACCTTGGCGGAAAGAATGAGTCACCAAATGTGATTGAATGGGCGCTCTAGGGTTTACATGCGGCCATACCTGGGTCACGTTCCCAAAGGCTCAATAGCTTGCTAACCAACGGGTTACGTTTTGTCCGATAGGGTAGCTCGAAAGTTCAGTGAGGTGCGGAAAGCGAGATGACTGTTGAGACGATACCGGCGTTCAGACCGCATCTCAGCGCCTGCACATCGGCCATTCTCGCCAATCCCCATGCGTGCGCTCTGTTTCTCGATGTCGACGGAACGCTGCTCGATCTCGCACCCACGCCCAAGGGCGTCCGCGTTCCCGACGGGCTGATCTCGATCCTGCAGCGCCTGATCCTCGCTTTCGACGGTGCGGTGGCCATCATCACCGGACGTCTCATCTCGGAGATCGATCTTCTGCTTTCGCCACTGCGGCTGCCTGCGTCGGGTGTGCACGGGGCGGAGCTGCGGACGGGGCCCAACCGCGAGATCGAGCGCGTAACCGCCGTGCTGCCACCGGACGTCGTGCAATCGATGCGCAAGCTCGCGCTTGCGAATCCGGGCGTGATCGCCGAGCCGAAGGGGCCTGGGCTTGCCATCCACTACCGCCTGGCGCCGCACGCGGAGGCCGACATCCTGGCCGCGCTCGAGGCCTCCCTCGACAAGCACGCCGGTGCATTCGAGCTGCTGCCCGGCAAGCGTCTGTTCGAAGTCATTCCGTCCGGCCTCTCCAAGGGCACGGCACTCGCCCAACTGTCCAAGCTGCCGGCGTTCCGCGACCGCACGCCGGTCATGATCGGCGACGACGTCGGCGACGAGGCCGCATTTGCCGCTGCGGAAGGTCTGCACGGCTTCGCGCTGCGCGTTGCCGGCGAGCACTATGCCGAGGATCGTGCGGACTTCGCGGGGCCCTCCTCGGTCATCAACTGGCTCGACCAGTTGACGCGGCGGATCGTTCCACGCGAGGTGCCGATTGCGCAGGCTCAGCCGCGCTCGCACGGCTGAGCACGGCAGGAATAGAAAGAGCCTGCACCGTCAAGCGGGCAGGCCCTTCCCTCCGGTCGCGCACGTGTTGTACGCGTTAGCGCCAGTAGCGCCGATGGTAGCGGTTATAGTACCCGTAGCGCGGTCCGATGTAGATCGAGACGCCCGGACGACGATAGCCGCGGTAGTAGCCATAGCGGTTGTGACGGTATTTCCTGTAGTGGCGGTGCTTGTATTTGCGATAGTGGACTTGCTGGAGGTTGGCATGCTCGGTACTCACCGCCTTGCCAAGCGAGCCGACCGTCGCTGCATTCGCCGCGCCGCCAAGACTGAGCGAAGCTGCGGCCAACGTCGCCGCAAGAATCGTCGCTTTCACTACGTTCATTTGTGCACTCCAATCGATCGTGCGTGATCTCAGGAGTAACGTAGTCATCAGAATCCGAGTTCCAATAGAAGAACTCCAACTAAGGCACAAAGAACAAATGTACGGCAGAGTTGTGCGATGCGCTGCGACCGTTGACGGTCACAATTTCGCGCTCTAGAAATCTTGCATTCACTTGCCGTTCATGCGCAGGTCATTCTGTTCATCCGCCATTCATCTAGGGTGGTGCTCGAAGAGCGGGGGAATTCGTTGAGGGGATTGCTTTTGACCATGGGCCTTCTGCTGGCCATCGCGCCGGCTGGCGCGAGCGTGTGCGCCGGCGACGCGATCCCGAGCAGGCCGGAGTACCGCCTGCTGGAGCTCGGCGGGCGCGCCGTCCGCTGGACGCTTCCGCAAGCGGGGCTGCCGCCCGTCATCCGTTACGCGTTCCTTACCAAGCCGGCGGCGTTTCCCGGCGCGCGCAACTGCGACGTGATGCTTCCTCCCGAAGCGGCACTCGTGCCGTCACGGATCGGCAGCGCCGATTTCCGGCGCGAGGTTCGCGCGGCGTTCTCGACCTGGGAGAGCGTGGCCAACATCAAGTTCGAGGAAACATCCGTGATCGCCGACGCCGGCATTCTGATCGGCGCCGACGCGAAGGCGCGCGGGCGCGCTTTTACGAACGTCGCGCTCAAAGATGCCGCGCCGGGGGCGGCCGTGCCTGCCGTCGGCGCGATCCGGCAATCCCTCATCTGCCTCAACCCGCATCGGCCCTGGAAAATCGGGTTTGACGGGAACCTCGACGTCTACGACGTCCGCTTCACGGTGGCGCATGAGATCGGACATGCGATCGGCCTCGATCATCCGAGCCCCGCGGGTCAGCTCATGAGCTTCCGCTACGATGAAGGCTCGCATGACCTGCAACCGGGCGATATCGCCGGTGCCGTTGCCCTTTATGGCACGCGGGGCGCGCCTCCTCTGCCGGATAGCGGCGTGCGGGCCGCGTCGGCGGGTGGGAGCGCCGCTCCTCCGGCCGGCAGAGCGGGTGCGCCCGCTTTCGGACTCGGAGAACCGCCAGGCGCCTCCAAGACACACTGAGCCGAGAACAGACGTCCCGCACGCGGGCCTTCGCGGCCTGCATGAGCCCATATCGGAACCATCGGGCGGAGCAGCCGTTTTCTCGCCAGGAGCGCGATGTGACGGAGGCTTCAATGATCAGCAGAACCATGCAGCGGCAGATGGCCGCGACTTTTGTGGTGTGGCTGCCGCTTGCCTGCGTGCCGCTCGCGACCTCGTCGGCGCAAGAGACGCCGCCGGACGCGCGCGAGCGCGGAAAGACAGACACCGAACTCGTCCCCGGCCCGGCGACGGGTGCGGCAATCGCAGGTCAATGGCGCGCAAGCCGTCTCATCGGATCGACCATCACCAACATGCTCGGTGAATCGATCGGCAGGGTCGAAGATGTCGTCATCGACGGCGACGGCAAGGTGGTGGCCGTGATGGTCGGTGTCGGCGGATTTCTCGGGCTCGGCGAGACGCCGGTAGCGATCGGATTCAATCACCTGATCGTTTCGCAGGTGGACGCCGACCATCCCGAGATCAAAACTTCGCTCTCACGCCAGGCGATCGAGCAGGCCGCGCAGCTCGGAGCCGACAGCGACCGTACCGTGGCGCCTTAGCGTTCAGTTGCCCAGCGGCATGTTGAGCTGAAGCTTACCCGACCATGTGTCCGTCGCGGCCGCGCCGCCGGTTTCCACGCCACCGGTGGCCTGCAGGTTCATGCTGTCCTTGACGCCGAGCGCGACGCCGGCCTCGGCCTTCCAGTGCAGATCGGGATCGGTCATCGTAAAGCCGCGAGGGCCCAGACGATTGATGTCGTCGAACGACAGGAAGCCTCCCGCCGCGATGCGCGGCTCGACGTAGGTATCGCTGTCGAGACTGAACCGGCGCTTCACCTCGGGCAGAACGTCGAGGCGGCCGGTCCCGGACGGAGATACGTCCGAAAACGCCGCGCTCTGGAATGCTGGCGTATCCTCCACGTAGCTCAGGCCCACGCTCGGGGCGACGGTCCATCCACCCATCTGGCGGGTGCCGCGAAGCGTGCCACGGACGAGCTTGCGGTCGGCGGACGCCGTATCCAGCATGACGCCGTTCGGAACGTTATCGGCCGTGCCCCAGGCCGCGCGGCCGTCGAAGACGACGCCGTGGCCGAAACGCACGCTCATGTAGGGACCGGCCATCCAACCGCTGGCGGACATTCCGCCGTTGATGCGGCTCTGCTCCACGGCCTGGTCGAACTGCGCCAGATATCCGAGCATGATGTCCGGCCCAAGCATGTACTTGGTGCCGAAATACATGACGCTGAAGTTGCCGTCGTCGCGCCGCGCATCCAGGTCATAGGTGGTGTAGCGGCCTTCGAACCAGAAATCGAGAATGCTCGGGTCGTGCTGGTGGCCGAGATTCATGGCTGCCGCCAGCTCGGAAAGGCTGACGGAGGTGGTGACCTCGCGCGGCAAGGCGCCATCGGTCGTGGAGGGCGTGAAGGAGTCGATCGCCTTCGCCTGCGTCGGAGCGCGGTCGATCCGGATGCGGTCGGGGTCGCGCGCGGCAAGAAATGTCTTGCGGCGATCGATCAGCGCGCGCTCGGCGTCCGCCTTGGCGACGGAGGAGCAGGTTATGATGATGCCGGCGTTGGCCGCCTCGTCTGCATCCAAGCGGAAGCCATAGGACGTCGAGCTCGGCGCTGCAAAGACCACGGCGGAGGCGCGCCCGGAGTGGAGCGTGCGGACGTCGCCACCGTCGATGGATACGGTGACGGCCGCCTTTCCCTGCGTCGAGACATTGAGCGTCAGGGTTTCTCCTTGAGCTAAGACAGCCTGCCGCGCGGCATGGCCGCCCGCCGGAACCTGCATGTCGAGCGCACCGCGGTTGGCTGCGCTGCAGCCCGTACTTGCGTCCGCAGCGACAGCCTGATGGGAGGTCATGGCCGCAGCGCAAAACGCAAGCGGACATAGCGCTTTTCGAACCCATTCGGCGTGACTCACTCGCTGCATCGCCCGCAGGTCTCCTCGCGACATATTTTCCTTGCTGATCAAGGGCCTCTATGTCCCGGAAAAGAGACCAAAGCATGGCCCGCGCTTGG
>JAFKKW010000428.1 GCA_017304275.1 Hyphomicrobiales bacterium
CCGCGAATGAGGTATCAAAACTCGTGCCAGTCCGCGCCGCGCGCCCAACCGCTTGAAACGCGGACCGATCTCGATCCGACGCCGCAACTGCCAGGCGTCCGTGCCCTGCCGCAGCGATTAAACGGCAGGCAGAATTTTCTTCCCGCCCGCTTTTTGGGCGCCGACGTCGACGCGCAACAAAAGACCCCGGACACGAGGTCCGGGGTCCAAGAGGAAAGCGCGACCGGCAACATCCGCCGCCGGCCGGGATCTTACTGAATGACCTCGCCGTGGATGTTGATGTCGAGACCCTCGACCTCCTCGGCCTCCGAGACCCGCAGGCCGAAGATGATCTTGACCACGATCAGGATGACGAACGTCGCGACCGCACACCACACGACGGTGGCGAGCACGCCGTAGATCTGCGTCCAGACCTGGCCGATGTTGCCCTCGATGGCGCCGGCAGTGCCGCCGATGGCCTCGCGGGCGAATACGCCGGTGAGGATGGCGCCGACGATGCCGCCCACGCCGTGCACACCGAACACGTCGAGGCTGTCGTCATAGCCGAGCGCACGCTTTACGCCGGTCGAGAAGAAGTAGCAGATCGCGCCCGCAGCAAGGCCGATGATCAGCGCGCCGACCGGATCGACGAAGCCGGCCGCCGGCGTGATGGCGACGAGACCGGCGACGGCACCGGACGAGGCACCGAGAACGGTCGCCTTGCGGTGGACCATGAACTCGACCACGAGCCAGGAGAGCACGGCAGCGGCGGTGCAGATTTGCGTGACGAGCGCGGCCATGCCGGCCGTGTCGTTGGACGCAGCAGCCGAGCCGGCGTTGAAGCCGAACCAGCCGACCCACAGCAGCGAGGCACCGATCAGCGTCAGCACAAGATTGTGCGGCGCCATGTTCTCGGTGCCGTAGCCCTTGCGCTTGCCGAGCACGATGCAGGCCACGAGACCCGCGATACCGGCGTTGATGTGGACGACCGTGCCGCCGGCGAAGTCGAGCACGCCGTGATCGCTGAGGAAGCCGCCACCCCAGACCCAATGGCAGATCGGCGCGTAGACGATGAGGCTCCACAGCACGAGGAAGACGATGACGCTGAGGAACTTCATGCGTTCGACGATCGAGCCGACGATCAGGGCCGGCGTGATGGCGAAGAACGTCAACTGGAAGAAGACGAACACCGACTCCGGAATCGTCCCCGATAGCGCTTGCTTGCCGACGCCGGCGAGAAGGGCCTTGTCCAGGTTGCCGATGTAGGCGTTGAGCGCCCCGCCGTCACCGAACGCCAGCGAATAGCCGGCCAGCATCCAGACCACCGACAAGACGGCGACGGTGACGAAGACCATCGCCGTCGTGTTGAGAACGTTCTTCTTACGGACCATGCCGCCGTAGAACAGGGCAAGGCCGGGAATGCTCATCATCAGCACGATCACCGCGGACACGAGCATCCACGCGGTATCGCCCGAATCGAGCTTCGGTGCCGCTTCGGCGGCAGCCGGCGCCGCCTCGACGGCAGCTTCCTGCGCGAGTGCAGGAAGCGTCATAAACACGAACGTGCCGCAGGCCGCGAGGCCCCCGGTCACGCGAGTAAGCAGGCTTGGCTTCATTTTCGTGAACTCCCTGTCTTTCAAACTGAATGCCGGTTGCTCAGAGCGCCGCGTCGTCGGACTCACCCGTGCGGATGCGCAGGGTGTGCTCGATCGAAGAGACAAAGATTTTTCCGTCACCGATCTGGCCGGTCTTGGCGGCCTTCACGATCGCTTCGACGGCCTTGTCGACGAGGGCCCCGGCAACGACGACCTCAATCTTGATTTTCGGCAGGAAGCTCACCGCGTACTCGGCACCGCGGTAGACCTCGGTGTGACCTTTCTGGCGGCCGTACCCCTTGACCTCGGTGACGGTCATGCCCTGGAGACCGATGTCCGTCAGGTTCGACCGCACCTCCTCCAGCTTGAACGGCTTGATGATGGCAGTGATCAGTTTCATGGAGAGCACCCCTTGAGTTTCGTCCCCCGCGGATTTGTCGGCGCGAGACAGGCCTCCGACTTGCCGCCGGCGAACAGCCGGCAACAATCGACCCTGGGAGAGTCAAGAGCTGTGCCAAGTTTTGGGGTGAGCCGTAGAGGATTGAATTCGTTTAGGATTTTGAAAGGGCGGGCCACAAATTAGCCACCACTGCCTTGCCCGGGCGCACAAAAATTATGCACCGCAAATCATTTGCCCGTCATTTGATCAGGAATGCCGTCTGACGCTGGCGGATGAGCCCTTCCTGCGCAGTCGACGCCACGAGCCGACCGTCACGCGTGAAGAAGCTGCCGCGGCAGAAGCCCCGTGCGCCGGCTGCGCTCGGACTGTCCTGCGCGTAGAGCAGCCAATCGTCGGCCCGGAACGGCCGATGCAGCCATAACGCATGGTCAAGGCTCGCGAGTTGCACGTCACGGTCGAACAGGAGCTTGCCGTGGGCGATCAGCGCCGTGTCGAGCAGCGTGAAGTCCGAGGCATACGCCAGCACGCACTGATGCAGCCGCGGATCGTCCGGCAGCCGGCCATTGGCCTTGAGCCAGATATGCTGGGCCGGCGGATGCGGTTCGCGGCTGAGGTAGCGCGAGACGTCCACCGGACGCAGCTCGATCGGGTTCTCGCGCTGCCAGTAGCTGCGCATATCGGGCGGCAGCGCCTCGATCAGCTCCGCCACGCGCTCGGCAGCCGACGGCAATGCCTCGGGCGGCGGAACCTCGGGCATGGCCGCGGCATGCTCGAACCCTTCCTCGCTCTTCTGGAACGACACGCTCATGGCGAAGATGGCCCGGCCGTGCTGGATGGCCTTGACCTGCCGCGTCGTGAAGCTGCCGCCGTCGCGGATACGCTCGACCTCGTACAGGATGGGATGAGTGGGATCGCCCGCCAAAAGGAAATAACCATGCAGCGAGTGCGCCGCCCGCGGCTCTTCGACGGTCCGCCCGGCCGCCATCAGCGCCTGCCCCAGGACCTGTCCCCCGTAGACGCGCTGCCAGCCGTTCTGCGGGCTGACCCCGCGGAACAGGTTGACCTCGAGTCGCTCGAGATCGAGCACCTCGAGCAACCCGGCAAGCGCAGACGAGGGTTGCTCTGGACCGGCGGACATGGGACGCTCCCCAAAAAGATGCTATTGATCAAGATCATAAACGATGGGCCGCGCCGCTGGGCCGGTCAAGGTCGACCGCGACGCAGCCCCATCCCCGTGAGACCGTGATGCCGCACCCGACCCAGCGCTTCGACATCGCCATCTCAGGCGCGAGCTTTGCCGGCCTCGCACTCGCCCGCGCCCTCACGGAGGCGTTTGCAGGCGACATCCGCATCGCCATCATCGATCGCAACGCGCGCAATGAAGCCGCGGCTGCGGACGCCCGCGCATTCGCCCTTTCGGCCGGCGCGCGGCGCATGCTGGAGGCGCTCGGCCTCTGGTCCGCCATCGCATCCGAGGCGGAAGCGGTACACGGCATCGAGATCACCGACTCGAGCCTGGACGCGGGCATTCGGCCGGTGCTTCTCAAATACGACAATCACGTCGAGGCCGACGGCGAGCCTGCAAGCCACATCGTGCCGGCGCAGATCCTGGAACGTGCGCTCTACAATAGCCTCGCGTCCGCACCCGACGTGACCTTCCTCGTTCCTTCGGAAATCGCGCAGTTTGCCGACGCGGGAGATCACATGGCAATCGTCCTGCGCGACGGGACGGAGATCGCCGCTTCCCTTCTCGTCGGAGCCGAGGGCCGCCGCTCGGCGGCGCGCGAGGCCGCCCATATCAAGACCGTCGGCTGGCGCTACGGGCAGACCGCGATTGTCACCACCATCGCCCACGAGCGTGCCCATGAAGGCCGCGCCGTTCAGCATTTTCTTCCCGCCGGTCCGTTCGCGATCCTGCCCTTGCCGGGCAACCGCTCGTGCCTCACCTGGACCGAGGACGCCGCCGAGGCAACCCGCATCCTGGCGCTCGACGACGCGCGCTTTCTGGCCGAGGTCGAAACGCGCGTCGCCGGCCGTCTTGGCGCCGTCGAGGTTGTCGGCCCGCGCCAGTCGTGGCCGCTCGAGATGCACCTCGCGCGTGCCTATGTCGCCCCGCGCTTCGCGCTCATCGGCGACGCGGCGCACGGCGTGCACCCGATCGCCGGACAGGGCGTCAACCTCGCCTTCCGCGACGTGGCGGCGCTGAGCGAGATCGTCGCCGCCAGCCTCCGTCTTGACCTCGACCCGGGCAGCATGGAAAGCCTCGGCCGTTACGAGAAATGGCGCCGCTTCGACAGCTTCGCGTCCGCCGCCGCCTTCGACGGCCTGAACAAGCTGTTCTCGAACGACGTCATGTTGCTGCGTGCCGCACGCGATTTCGGACTCCGGCTCGTCGACCGCCTGCCTGGCCTGAAACGGCGTCTCGTCGCCGAAGCTGCCGGCCTCACCGGCGACCTCCCGCGCCTCTTCAGGTCCGAGCGCCTTTAGCACGCTCCGCAAGCGGCCCTGGGTCCCGGGTCGGCGCGACGCGCCGCCCGGGATGACACGGGAAAGGACCGCGACCACCTCATGTCATCCCGGCCGGAGCAGCGGCGCGGGAGCGGCGCTGCGCCGACCCGGGACCCAGGGGCCACGACCGCAACGTCCGCACAAAACCAACCCGCGTCGCGCACATGCATGCCGACCATCGAAGCACGACGTTGGCGACGCGATCACCACAAACGCAACGTCAGGCATCATGGCGAAGCCATGCCCCGCATGGACCGCCGGGGCCCACGCAAGCATCCACAGACGCAGTATCCAAAAAAGAAAGCCCTCCGGCGCAAAACACGCCGCCTATGCGTCGTCCGGCTCCGCCGCCGCCTGATCGCCTGCATCCACCTCCTCCGGCGGCGCGAGCACGACCGAACCGCCGGCGAGGTCCACGCGGCGTACGACAGCTTCCGTCATGGGATAGAGTTCGGTGCGCTTTGCACCTTCGGCGCGGACTTCCAGAATGTCGCCGGCCCCGTAGTTGAGCACCGCAACGACGGCACCGAGCGGCGCGCCCGCTTCCGTCACGGCCTGCAGCCCGATCAGGTCCGCATGATAATACTCACCTTCGTCAGGCGGCGGCAGCCGGTCACGCGCAACGTACAGCGCCACGCCCTTGAGCGCCTCCGCAGCCGTCCGATCGGCGACGCCATCGACGCGGCAGATCAGACCCTTCGCGGTCGCCCCTTCCACGCGCAGCACATAGCGCGCATCGCCTGCTTCGGTCTCGAGCGGCCCGTACCCGGCGATGGCCTCCGCCTCGGCCGTGTAGCTGCGCACCAGTACCGCGCCGCGAATACCATGCGCACCCGCGATATGCCCGAGCAGCACGCGCCGGTGATCCCCGGTCTCGTCTGAGCCGTTCTGCGTCATGATTGCGATTGCGACCGCTTATCTCTTGAGAGGACCGACGAAACGAAGCGCGACCGCGACCGGCACGCCACCGAGATCGACCACCGCGGACGATACCGGCTTCGGCGGCGGAAAGCGTCCGCACACATCGAGAAACGCGCCCTCCTGACCGGCCTCGAGGCCCGTGACCAGCACGCCGTTCGGCGGCACGGCGAGCCGCACCTCGACGATCGCCTCGCCGCGCGCCGCATCATACCGGCAGCGACCACGGAAAACACCCCCGTGCGGGTCGGATCCCAGGATGCGCCCCGCCCGCAGCACTGCCAGCGCCTCACCCTCCCCGAACGAGGACGGCCCGGCATCAGCGCCCGCGCCGGTGCTTTCGAAACGCAGCCCATAGATGCCGTCGTCGAGCATCGCCGATCATCACAGTCCGAAGAACGCGACGGGACGTACGCGCCCACGCCGCACGCTTGCCATAGCCGCCGCCAATCGCGGAAGGCGATGGTTCTAGTGGGATAAACTACCATAGATTGCAGAAATCGCGGCATGCCCTCGCTCCGCATCCTTAAAGTGCAGAGCGCGTGCGGACCGTTATCCAATCCGGCCGCCTACTGAAGGCGCTCGATCCGATTGCCGATGGCGACGGCGTAGAGCCACAGCCGACGCTCACGCTCCGTCCACGTCTCGACGTCCGGCTTCTCGTTCATCAGCTCCGTGCCCTGAACGAGAATATCGCTGCGCCGGTCCCACCACGCAGCCTCCGCCTCTGTGAGATTGGTCTTCAATGGCATGGAAGAACCCCCCAAAGTCTCACGGCATCCATCCGGCTGGTCCCCGGACGCGCCGCCCCCGTCATCAACCCACTCCGCATCCAACGCGCTGCGGCTCCCCGATGGCCGCGGCAGACACAAGCGTAAGACAATTCGCGCGTGGGTTCGACACCGGGCGAATCCGAAGGATGACGACTTTCTGATCACTGATGCGGATTTGCAGCATCGGGCGCAACCTGCTCTTTCGGCAGATCGCCCTGAACAAAAAAGGCACCGGATGAGAACCCGGTGCCCTGTCTCGCTGAGCCTCGCTCGTCCGCAGACGGCTTACGCCTCGCCGCCCGCAGCGGCAGCCGCCGCATCCTCGGCAGCCTTTGCCTTGGCCGCCGCGCGCTCCTGCGCCTTCTTCTTCGGCTGCGCCTTCTGCGGGTTGTTGCGCGTCTCGCGCTTCAGAAGACCGGCGCCGTCGAACAGCCGCTCGACGCGATCCGTCGGCTGCGCGCCGACCGAGATCCAGTGCTTGCAGCGATCGAGGTTGAGCTTCACGCGCTCCGGGTTGTCCTTCGGCAGCATGGGATCGAAGGTGCCGATCTGCTCGATGTAGCGCCCGTCGCGGGGCGAGGCGCTGTGCGCCACGACGACGTAGTAATAGGGGCGCTTCTTGGCGCCGCCGCGCGAAAGACGGATCCTGGCTGACATGATGTGAAGTCCTTTCTTTCTAGATGCTGTTCGGCGGCGCGCCGCCGATGTTGGTGATGTTCGTTCTGAGTGTCGTCACTTCTTCTTCCCCGGACCTCCGGGGAATTTCGGGAACTGCCCGCCGAGGCCTGGGAGACCTCCTGGCAGGC
>JAFKKW010000429.1 GCA_017304275.1 Hyphomicrobiales bacterium
GGGCGCCGGCGCGGTCATCGGCCGATTGCAGCAGGTAATCGATCTCATCGAGCTTCACCTTGCCGGCGGCGCGCTCGATAATGAGGCGCCCCCAGTAATCGGGCGAGGCGTCGCGCAGCGCGCCGAACACGCCGCCCATCAGGGTGGTCTCGAAAACGCCCGTGCCGAGCTTGAGCTCGACCGGATCGATCTCGACCGCGTCCTCGCGCGCGAGGTAGGACTTGCCGTAGATGAGCCTGCCGACGCCGTCCGCAAGCTCGAAGCGCGCCGCCGTCACCGCCTCCACGGCGCCGGGCAGCGTGATGTAGACAAAGCAGCGCCTGGCCTTCTTAGAAGTCATTGTCGAGCGCCTCCGCGCCGCGCGCCTGTGTGCGCTCGCGCGCCCGCGCAAGCGTCAGCCCCTCCCGGTCCTTGAGCGGATCGGCGACCTCCTCCATCTGGCCCAGCAGGTCGTAGGCCCAGAGCAACGCAAGATAGATGGCGATAGCCGTCGACGGCTTGCCTTTCTCGGCGTCTTCCACGACGCGGCGGTTGGTGCCGATGCGCGCGGCGGCATCCTGCGTCGAGAGATTGCGGCGCAGGCGCGCCTGGCGCAGGTTCTTGCCGAGCCGCTCCAGCGCCTGCTGGACCGGGTAGGGCGGGGCCTTGAGAAGCGGGTTCGTGCGGGACATTGCTGCCTCAAAGTATCGATGGTGCTCTTATAGCTACTTTAAAGCAGCATATCATGAATGGCCTCATGAATCAAGTCTCGCTGCTTTGAGGTAGCGATTATAGATTTATTGCTGCTTTAAAGCAGCTGAATCGAGCTGCTCTCGCGCGACGGGATCGTCACCCGCATGGGCCGAGACCCGGCAAAGCCGCGGGCTCGGTGCCTGACGGCATAGAGCCCGGTGCGCCGCGGTGCGGCTGCCCGGGAGCGGCGCACGCGCCGTTTCAAGACGCTCCGCCTTGCTGGCGGCTTGCCTGCATCTTCCCCGCTGCACCCGTTTTTCATGATGCCCGCGCTGTCTGCCTCCCTGTCCGGTTTACCGCCGGTCATCAGGGCCTTCCCTGCTGATCGTGTCGGTGCGGGGCCGTAAGGCCCCGATGACCGGGGCCTCCCAACCAGGGAGGAAGACATGGACGACATCATTTGCATCGCGGGATTGAAGCGGCTTTCGCTGCCGGAGCTGCGCCGACTCGAAGCAGAGCATGCACGGCGCGCGGGCGCGGTCCCGGCAGGCCCCCGGCAACGCCGGCTGCTAGCGGACCTGATGCTGGTCCGCCGCGAGATCGCCCTGCGCCTCGCGCGCGGGCCGCGGCCTTAGCCGCTGTTCGCGACAACGCCGTTATCGGCCTAGAATGCAGACAGCGATTCGCAAGTCGTGCGTCCAACGGAAGGCGCGTGCGAATGGTCTGCAACGCACATAACCACGCTCCCGACTGCCCGTGCGGATTTGGCGGCGATACCGGCGGCGGTGGCTGGGCAACAAGCTGGCGCTACGGCAACGGCCCGTCCTTTGGCTGGTTGAGCGATGGCGGCGGGACGGTTTCCAGTTACGTCGATCCGAACGCGCATTGTCCGGTCTGCGGAGCGCGGGTGTTCTTCTACCGCTCGCCTTACAATGGCCGCGTGTTCTTTGATGCGCTGGGACCGCCGTGGCCAAAGCATCCCTGTACGGACAACGGTTATGAACCGCGAAGAACGGCAGGCTCGTTGGCGGGCAACAAGGATCGCGTCGGGAAACCCGCATGGATCGAAGCCGGCTGGAGGCCGCTTTACTATCCGCGCATCGGCGGCAATACGGGGCGTGCGCGGGTGGAAGGAGCGATCGACGACGAAAGGATGGAGGTGACGGTGGTTGACGGCGCTGCCGTCGATCCCGGTCCTGTATTCCTGCGTGAGATCAAAAGAACGCCGGGCCTGTACGAGATTGCCTACCTTCACTCGAATCGTCTCACAACCCGCGAGGCAAGCGCGCTGGCGTTCGACTCGAAGCTGGCCGGAGCCGGAGCTGCCGTCATCCGGCGTGCGATGGCAGAAGACGCAGAAGCCCTGGCAGAACTCGGCAGGTACATACTCTATGAGCTGGAACAGCCGCTGCGCGCGAAGGCCCACTTAAGGCGCGCTCTGGATATCGGCGTGGTGGATATGTTGAGCGTCCTTGGCGACCTTGCCGTCATCGTGCTCTTCGAGCCGCAAAAGCCGCGCCGTTGACCTCGATCACGTCGATATCAAAGCTTGGCGGCCGGCAACTGCGCGGGGGGCATGTTGGGGGCAAGGCCCCGCGAACGCAGGGCGGCATCGGCGCCAGCATAGCCGACGGCTAGCAACAGGTCGGTCTCGGCGGGGGAGAACTTGTTCAGTCTTGTTCTGATCGTTGCCGCTCTTCTTACCGCGTCGGACGGGACAGCAAGCGGGTCAGGTGTCCCGTACGCGTCGATGGATGTATTGATGCTCCAATAGGCAACTTCGCGCTGGCCGAGATTGCTCATGCCGAACAGGATGCGCCTTCTCGAATTCTCGGCCTGTTGCTGTACAAGGTTGAGGGTGCGCAAAGTCTGCCCGATCCACCTTCCTGTTGGGCTGCCGAGTTCGGGGACGGTTTTTCCTGCGTTGCTGACAAGGACCGTACGGCACCGCTTCCAGACGCGTTCAAGGCCGAGATTATCGTAAACGCCCCCATCGCTCAGTACGGCGCGCTCCGTGAAGGGTGGGCGGTGGAGGTCGGCTCCTGCCGTCGCCTGTACCGAGCCCGGCGGAAATTCAATCCGGACGGGCGAAAGGAACGGCGGGAATGCCGAGGATGCCGCGACCACGCGCGCAAGCGCGATCGAAGGCGCTTCGATGCGTCCAACTCTGAAGTCAGCAGCGTAAGCTTTGGCGAAGCGCCAGCCGCTTCCGGTCTGAAGGTTGGTCGCCATGAAGGTAAAGCGGGGCGCATCGGGAATGTCCTGGAGGCCCGCCCCTTTAAAGAGGTGGCGATCGTAGGAGGCCGCAACGCTGTCCGCGGCGCTGCGACCCGGAATAAGGCCGAAGGCGATTGCCTTCAGGTCGACACCAATCCGCGAGAACCGCAGTAGCGGTTCCGCGACCTCTTGCGAGAAATTCTGCGCAATGCCGTTGTGATCAAATCGGAGGCGCGGCCATGCCACAGCGAGCATGCCGGCGGTGATAGAGCCGCCGGATACGCTCGCGATTTCCTGAAGGCGCGCCAGGAACCCAAGCTCGTTAAGCCGGGTCAATGCGCCGGCATGATAAATCATGGCCCGGTAGCCGCCGCCTGACAGGCATAGCCCGATTGTATCCTCGAGCTTCCTGGCCTGGACGAGATCGCCGTTCCCGGTATTCGCCGAGAACAGCGAATGAATGTCGGTTGCGGAACGTCCGCCGCTCATGCCGCGCTCCCCGGAGCCTTGCTGTCGGCAATCATGAAAGCGAATGTGTCGCCATCGGCGGCAATCGCCATAACCGCGGGCAACCCTTCCGCTTCCAGCTCGGCGCGAAGCCAAGCAAGTTGGTTCAGGTCTTTTCCGCTCGGCATAGGCGACGCACCGCGCGGATGCGAATGCCACTCGCCGACATATCGCAATTGGTGCATCGAGGCCTCGGCGGCGCGGGCAACGTCATCCCGCAAGCCGGCAACACCGCGTTCGAAGGCCTGAACCGAGCCGCGGCTGTCCTCCGGTGCGGGTAAAGCCAGAGCAACGTGGATCGAGCGGCGGCTGACGTCCGTTATGCCGAGCAACACCCCGCCGGTTTCCGCAGGGAGCTTGCTGTTGCGATAGGCGGACAGTGTGTCGAGGACGGCTTGATCGTAGGTGATCGTCCAGGGCGTGAACTGAATCCGGGTGACCGGCGACGCGCGCCGTTCCACGAGCGTCGTTTCGAAGTTATCTGAAAGGCTCCAGATGCGGATCGTGCCCGTTTGATGCTCAAGCGCCGTCCGTACGCCTTGCGCCGCAATGGCGCTTAGGAGTGCGGCACGGGTGGCAGGTATCCTGTTCGTCAAAGACCGGCATGACCCGCTATAGCGCAATCCCGGGCGGTCGGCTTTCAGGTGCTCGGCAAGGCGGGGTTCAGACAGGTGAAGGCCGTGATACTGGGCCTCGAGATCGCGCATCGTCACAGAGCGGTCGGCGCCTTCGGCGAGAACGACCACGGCGGTGCCGGCCGGATTGAAGAAGGTGCAAATCCGGCGGGCCGTGATCCCATCGAGATCGGATAGGTAGCGGGACACCGCGACGGATGCCGATGCGTCCAGGATAACGTCCGCTTCGGCAAGGGCCTTTTCGACGTTGGCGCGGACCTCGTCGGTCGGCGCCATGACGTTGCAGTTCGCAGCCGGAACCGGATCGCCCAAAAGGGCGCAGAGCTGTCTAGCGAGAGCCGAAGCCTTTGGCCCTCCAACATCCCAGGGAAATAGAGAATGCCGGGCGAGATTGTGCGGCAGCAAATAGTCTTCGTCGATAATGGTCCATGAGAAAGCCCCTTGCCTCGCGAGATCGAGGGCAAGCTGCGATCCGATGGCGCCGGCGCCGACGAGAACGACGCGCGGAAGATCGGATGACGGCCTTCCCGAGATCGACGCCGCCAGCTTTCTGTCGAACGCAATATGGGCCTCAGCCGGCTCGATGCGGACGTCATCTCCTTGCTTGGTCGCATCTGCGCCTATGATGGCAAAGAACCCCTTATCACCGTCGTCCGTGGTGTTGCTCCCGACAACGCCGAGCTTTTCACCAATATCACCTGCCGTATCGAAGGAGGCGAACGCGCGCAGATCAGTGGCCGAATTCTCATCGCCGGCTTGCACGGGGAAGGCGACGACGATGGCAAGACGGGACGAAAGACGCCGGCGGTTGTCATTGTCCGACCCGGCCCAGCTCGTGATGGCGGCCCGCAGCTCCTTGAGAAGGTCGATATCCGGCGCCAGCTCCACGGCCAGTTCGGCGAGCGTTGTGGGCGCGCGGCGCAGCCGGCCCATGGCTTGCGGAGGAGCTTGAAACGACAGCACGACGAAACGGGGACCGCCGGCATGGCCTGTCGGCTCAAGCTGCGTGATGATCATATTGGCGTTATCCGGGCGCAAAAACCCGACGAGCTCGCTGGGCTTGTCGCTATCGGCAAGGGCCTGTGCGGGAATGACAATGGACAGAGGGTTCTTGAAAAAGAGGGGATCGGGGGGCCGCGCGTCTTCGTGAAGTTCACCGCTGGCGGCTTTCGAGAGCCAGATCTGAATGCGGCGTGCCAGGTCGGCGGGAGTCGCGGTAAGCCGGGCCTCGGCCCAGGGCCGGTCGTCAACGCACAACGAGCTCGGCGTCCCGGCGGGAGTCCAGTTTTGATGAGGGGGATCGGGAAAGTCATCGCGAAGGGCAAGGACGCGGGGCTGGTCTCCGCCGATAGGGAACAGAACCGCCACGGGCTCCGTACCTTTGATCGGAAAGGCAAGATCCTGGGGGCGGTCGACATCTGCATCGAAAGCCACGGCTTCGTAGCCGCGATCCTCATCGCGCCGCAGCTCTGTCAGGCGGATTCCCGGGCTCCGCCCCGCCGCAACCCACGATGCCAGATCGCGCGCCGCGGCGACGTTGAGTTCTTCGGGGGCCGCGACCGGGGTGCCGAACGTTGTCCACCATGGGTGAAGGGGCATGTCAGCCTGCCCTGGCCGGGCTCGAGATGATGCTCGCCGCGCCGGCCACCGCGAAGACGAGCTTTGCGCCGCGATCGGTGATCTCGATCGTCGAGGGCTTGGGCCGGGACGCGGTTGGCAGGTCCATGGTCACCTTGAACTGGCCGTCTGCGCCGTTGGCGACGCCGCGGTAGTACGCGCCAGCCTGGCGATGTGGCGGCTGAACGTCCTTGTCCTCGGGGGAGCCCTTGAGCGGCATCGGCTTGCTGGTGGACATCATGATGTGCCGTTCCTGCCCCTGCGTCTCGCAGAGCCATTTCACGTGCTCGGTCGGAACCGTCTCGTCGTCACCTTTGTCGGGCCCGATGGCCGTGTACGAGCAGTGATGAGGCACCTTGAAGATATCCCAAAGCAGGCGATCCTCGCGGCCATGCCGCTTGGTCGTCCTGACGATCTGGTCGATTGAATCGTAGTTGATATCCGACATGAAGAGCGCGCGGGTCTGCCGCCCGTTCTCGGCGAACGTGACCTGGAACACGACGCTGTCCTGGTTGCGGTCGATGATCTGGTTGTCGTCCTGCCGCCAGCCGAACGGGCTGTGGATGAAGAACTCGGCGCGCTCGGGACCGAAGATCGAATAGCCGGGTACGAGCTCGCCGGCGTCGGTGATGAGGTGAGCCCGGGACTCGAGCGTCAGGCCGTTCGCCTCGAGCCACGACTTCAGTTTGGCCGGCCGGGAGAAGACCCTAATGCCGTAGCCCTTCTTCAAGCGATGCCGGGCCTCTTGCCGGACGATGCGTGCGCTGTCGTCACAACCCTCCTCAAGGATCGCCGCGGCCGGCACCCATAGCTCGTTGATCTTGACCCTGTCCTCGCCCTGGTACTTCACCGCGTGGTCGAGCCAGAAAAAGTCTCCGGAGCCGCAGCAGTGGTCGTCATCAAGATGCGTAAAGCACACGACGTCGTAGTCGTTGCGCTTTGCCCGCCTGAGGTCAGCCCAAAGCTCCTCGGGCAGGTCGATGCGCTTGTCGTTCGGATCGTTCGGGTTGCGCATGTCGGCGTAGTCGATGAGCAGCTTCTTGCCGTCCGCGAGATCGATGCGGGTGCAATCGGCGTTGCCGAGCGGGTGGAAGGTAATGCTTGCGGTCATGAATTTGGTCTCCAGTATCGATGTGATGAAATAACAGCCCGCGCTTAGTGCTTTCGGTCGCGCGGCGGGCACGGATCATTGCCGGGCGCAACGGTATCCGAGTCGCGCCAGCGACCGTCGCGGCCCTGGATGCGAACTTCGCCGCCTCCGAGCTCGCTGCCGGTGTGCTTAGCCGCGCGCTCGGCGTCGGCT
>JAFKKW010000430.1 GCA_017304275.1 Hyphomicrobiales bacterium
CAGCGTCAGCTCGACGTAGTCGTTCTGATGCACGACCATAAGCGGACCCGGAACCGAGCCGTTGAAGGTCATGGCATGGATCTCAGTCCCGTTGCCGTCGATGACGATCTTCTTCTCCTCGATCGTCATGGTGAACTCGACGATCTTCGGCCCGCCTTCCGCCTTCTGCGTATGGTCATGCACAAACGGCGGCGCGACGAGCTTCGCTTTCACGCGCGGCAAGGATGCGATCTCGGCGGCAGGCGCTGCTGTCACTACCGCTTTCTCGGCCAGCACCGGCCCTGCGGTGACCAGGGGCGCCAAGGCCCCGGCAACTGCGGCGCTGGCAACCAGGGCGCGGCGCGTCATTTTGAGCTGCTCAGCCATCGGGTGTCTCCTCTCCAACGGGATCGAATGGTGATCTCTTGATCCATCTTTTGTAGGAGCATTCGCGATGTCCTCTTTGCTCTTCAGCAAAGAAGACGGCTGCGCCGATGCGGCACTTTGGCTGCGCACGATGCGAGCGTCGCTCGGCCTGCTCGGTTGACCGCGGTCAAGAGCTTCCCCGCCGCAAGGAGGTTCGCTGTCGCCGCCGCCGCGCATGGAGCGCGTCGTCGGATCAGCGATCAGAGGAAACGAGCGGCCATGCGAGCAAAGATCGGGATCGTGACGGTCTCCGACCGCGTCAGCGCCGGCATTTACGAGGACAAGGGCGGCCCGGCCATTGCCGAGGTGCTGTGCGAGATCCTCGTCTCGCCATGGCGGCCGGCCAGGCGTTGTGTTCCGGACGAGATTGCGGAGATCAGGCGCGCATTGGTGGAGTTGGCCGATGTCGAGGACTGCAGCCTCGTCTTCACGACGGGAGGCACGGGACCGGCCGTGCGGGATGTGACGCCGGAAGCAACCGAGCAGGCATGCGACAAGATGATGCCCGGCTTCGGCGAGCTCATGCGACAGCAGAGCCTTGCCCAGGTGCCCACCGCGATCCTGTCACGGCAGACTGCGGGCATCCGCGGACGCGCCCTCATCGTCAACCTGCCCGGTCGGCCGGCGTCGATCCGGCTATGCATGCTCGCGGTATTTCCGGCCATTCCCTATGCCATCGACCTGCTCGGCGGCCCGCGCCTCGAGACCGATCCGGAGAAATGTCTCGCGTTCCGCCCGCCAAGCTGAGACCGGCACATCGGCACATCGCATTGCAACTGAAGACGGCGGTCGGCGCTGAAGAGCGGAGCATCCGTTCTTGTTGAATTGCGACCGCCGCAAAGCACAAAGCGGCCCGCGACGCGAGCGCTCTTAACTCAGATCAATGCCGCTGTACGTCGATCGCAGATACCGTTCGCAGAAATTCGCGTCTGCACACAGCGAAGCGGAGCGGTAACATATGCCAGCTGGAACAAGCATTGGCGTGGCCGAGCAGCACAAGGCGCTCTGGCTTTCGACGGTAGCATTTACCGTCTGCTTCGCCGTCTGGACCATATTTTCGATTATCGGAGTCCAGATAAAAAATGAATTGGGGCTGAGCGAAACCCAATTCGGGCTTCTCATCGGAACCCCGATTCTCACCGGATCGCTGATCCGCATCATCCTGGGCATTTGGACGGATCAGTACGGCGGCCGGCGGATCTACACGGTGGTCATGCTCTCGGCGGCCGTGGCCACCTGGCTCCTCACCTATGCCAAGACCTTCCCACAGATGCTCGTTGCCGCACTCGGCGTCGGCATTGCGGGCGGCGCGTTCTCCGTCGGCGTCGCCTACGTGTCGCGATGGTATCCGCCGGGCAAGCAGGGAACTGCCCTCGGCATCTTCGGTGCTGGCAATGTCGGCGCCGCCGTCACGAAGTTCCTGGCTCCGTTCGTGCTCGTCGCCTACGGGTGGCAGACCGTGGCCTATGTCTGGGCGGTCGCCATCGCCGTCATGGGCATCGTGTTCTGGTTCGCGACCGACGACGATCCGGTGCTGCGTGCGCGCAAGCTCAAAGGTGAGCAGGCAAAGAGCATCTGGCTTGAGCTGACGCCGCTCAAGAACATCCAGGTGTGGCGCTTCGGGCTCTACTACTTCTTCGTCTTCGGCGGCTTCGTCGCCCTGGCGTTGTGGTTGCCGCGCTATCTGATCGGAGTTTACGGCCTCGACATCACGACCGCCGGCATGATCGCCGCGGTCTACTCCATCCCGGCCAGTATCTTCCGCGCCTATGGCGGCCACCTGTCCGACAAGTACGGCGCCCGCCGCGTCCTTTACTGGACGTTCCTGGTCTCCATCGCCTGCACCTTCATCCTCTCCTATCCGCCGACGGAGTACGTCGTGCGCGGCATCCGCGGGCCGATCACGTTCCAGCTCGAGATTGGTCTCGTCGGCTTTACCGTCATCGTGTTCGTGCTCGGCTTCTTCATGAGTCTCGGCAAAGCCGCCGTATACCGCCACGTCCCGGTTTACTATCCGAACAGCATTGGTGCCGTTGGTGGACTTGTCGGCATGATCGGCGGCCTCGGCGGCTTCGTGCTGCCGATCGTGTTCGGCCTGCTCAACGACCTGACCGGCATCTGGACGAGCTGCTTCGTGCTGCTGTTTCTGATCGTCTCCGTTTCGCTCGTCTGGATGCACGTCTCGATCCGGCGCATGGAGCGCCTGGCCGCCGAGCCGGACCTTTCTCAACTGCCGCAACTGCCGGAAATGTTGCCGATCCACAAGCCGCATCACGTCGGCGCCATGGGGCCGGCCGTCATCGAGGACTGGCGGCCTGAGGATCCGGTGTTCTGGGAGCAGACCGGCCGCGCGGTCGCCCGGCGCAATCTCTGGCTATCGATTCCCTCGCTGCTGTTGTCGTTCGCGGTCTGGATGGTGTGGTCCGTCGTGGTCGCCAAGCTGCCGTCGGTTGGATTCCAATACACGACCGACCAGCTCTTTTGGCTGGCGGCGCTGCCCGGCCTCTCGGGTGCCACGCTGCGCATCTTCTATTCGTTCATGGTGCCGATCTTGGGCGGACGCCTGTGGACGACGCTGGCCACCTGGTCGCTGATCGTCCCGGCGCTCGGCATCGGCATGGCGGTGCAGAACCCCGACACGCCGTATTGGATCTTGCTGGTCCTGGCGCTGCTCTGCGGCTTCGGCGGCGGCAACTTCGCCTCCTCCATGTCGAACATCACCTTCTTCTTCCCCAAGAGCGAGAAGGGCAACGCGCTGGCCCTTAACGCGGGCCTCGGCAATCTCGGCGTCAGCGTCACCCAGTTCCTGGTGCCGCTGGTGATCACGGCCGGCGTCTTCGGCTGGTTCGGCGGCGATCCCGTCATGGTTACGGAGGGCGACCGCACGTTCCCCATGTGGCTGCAGAACGCCGGCTACGTCTGGGTGCCGTTCATCGTTGCCTCCGCGTTCGCCGCCTGGTTCGGCATGAACGACATCGCCTCGGCGCGCGCCTCTTTCGCCGAGCAGTCCGTCATCTTCCAGCGCAAGCACAACTGGATCATGTGCTGGCTCTACACGGGCACCTTCGGATCGTTTATCGGCTACTCGGCCGGCTTCCCGCTGCTCGCCAAGATCCAGTTTCCCGAGGTCAACGCGCTGGCCTACGCCTTCCTCGGGCCTCTCGTTGGCGCCGTCTCGCGGTCGGCAACGGGTTGGGTTGCGGACAAGTGGGGCGGCGCGCGCGTGACCTTCTGGGTGTTTATCGGCATGACAGCCGGCGTCGCCGGCGTGCTCTATTTTCTCGGCACCGGAAGTTTCACCGGCTTTTTCACCATGTTCCTGTTTCTCTTCCTGGTGAGCGGCGTCGGCAACGCGTCCACGTTCCAGATGATCCCGGCCATCATGCGCAAGGAGATGGACCGCCTGATGCCCGGCGCCGACGCCCCCACGCGCATGCGCAACGCCGACAAGGAGAGCGCGGCGATCATCGGCTTCAGTTCTGCGGTCGCAGCCTACGGCGCCTTCTTCATCCCCAAGAGCTACGGCACGTCGATCGCCTTCACGGGCGGCCCCCAGGCGGCGCTGTGGGGCTTCCTTGTCTTCTACGTCACCTGCATCGCCATCACGTGGTGGGTCTACGCGCGCCGTGGCGGCCTTCTCTACGACATCGAGCGCGGCCGGCGCCCGCCGCCCCTGACACCATCCCCGCAGCCAGCCCAATAACCGAGAGACAGCCATGAGCCATTTTCTCGACCGCCTGACCTTTTTCAATCGCGTCGTCGACGAATTCTCCGGCGGTCACGGCGTGGTCACGCGCGAGGATCGCCGCTGGGAGGACGGCTATCGCAAGCGTTGGCAGCACGACAAGATCGTGCGCTCGACGCACGGCGCTAATTGCACGGGCTCCTGCTCCTGGAAGATCTACGTCAAGGGCGGCATCGTCACCTGGGAGACGCAGCAGACCGACTACCCGCGCACGCGACCCGATCTGCCGAACCACGAGCCGCGCGGCTGCGCCCGCGGCGCCAGCTACTCCTGGTATCTCTATTCCGGCAACCGCGTGAAGTATCCGCTGGTGCGCTCACGCCTCCTCAAGCTGTGGCGCGAGGCACGCGCCGCGCGCACGCCGGTCGGCGCCTGGGCGTCAATCGTCGAGGATCCGGCGAAACGCTCCGCCTACACGAAGAAGCGTGGCCACGGCGGCTTTGTGCGCGCCACCTGGGACGAGGTCAACGAGATCATCGCCGCCGCCAACGCCTACACGACCAAGACTTATGGTCCCGATCGCGTCGCAGGTTTTTCGCCGATTCCCGCCATGTCGATGGTTTCCTACGCCGCGGGCGCACGCTACCTGTCGCTGCTCGGCGGCGTTTGCCTGTCGTTCTACGACTGGTATTGCGACCTGCCGCCAGCCTCGCCGCAGACTTGGGGCGAGCAGACCGACGTTCCCGAATCGGCCGACTGGTACAACTCCGGCTTCCTGATCCTGTGGGGCTCGAACGTCCCCCAGACACGCACGCCGGATGCGCATTTCTACACCGAAGCCCGCTACCGCGGCGCTAAGAGCGTCGTCATTTGCCCCGACTATTCGGAAGCCTCCAAATTCGGCGACATGTGGCTGTCCGTGAAGCAGGGCACCGATGCGGCGCTCGCCATGGCCATGGGCCACGTCATCCTGCGCGAATTCCATGTCGACCGGCAGGCGGCCTACTTCGCCGACTACGTGCGCCAGTACACCGACATGCCGATGCTGGTCCGCCTCGTGAAGCAGGACGGACGGCTGGTGCCCGATCGCCTCCTGCGCGCCTCCGATTTCGAAGGCGCCGTCGGCGAGGCCAACAACCCGGACTGGAAAACGGTCGCTTACGACGAGACCACCGGCGAGCTCGTTGTCCCGCGCGGTTCCGTTGGCTTCCGCTGGGGCGAGAAGGGCAAGTGGAACCTCGAGGAAAAGGACGCCACGGGGCGTGACACGCGGCTCCGCCTGACGCTGGCCGATACCAAGGATGAGCTCGCCGATGTCGCGTTCCCCTACTTCGGCAACATCGAGCACGACCACTTCACGGGTACGGACCATCCGAGCGTTCTGGAGCGCCGCGTGCCGGTTAAGAAGCTGGCGCTGGCCGACGGCGAAGCTCTGGTCGCCACGGTGTATGACCTTTTCCTCGCCAACTACGGCGTCGACCGCGGCTTCGGCGGCGATCACGTCGCCAAGAGCTACGACGAGAACGTGCCCTACACGCCGGCCTGGGCCGAGACCATCACTGGCGTCCCCCGCGACCAGATCATCACCGTGGCCCGCGAGTTCGCCATCAACGCCGAGAAGACCCGCGGTCGTTCCATGGTCATCATCGGCGCGGCGATGAACCACTGGTATCACATGGACATGAACTACCGCGGCGTCATCAACATGCTGGTGATGTGCGGGTGCGTCGGGCAGTCCGGCGGCGGCTGGTCGCACTACGTCGGGCAGGAGAAGCTGCGCCCGCAGTCGGGCTGGCTGCCGCTCGCCTTCGGGCTCGACTGGAGTCGCCCGCCGCGTCAGCAGAACGCCACCTCGTTCTGGTATGCGCATACCGATCAATGGCGCTACGAGACGCTCGACGTCTCCGAGATCGTCTCGCCCACGGCACCGCCGGGTCCATGGGATGGCGCCATCATCGACTACAACGTGCGCGCCGAGCGCATGGGCTGGCTGCCCTCCGCACCACAGATCGCCCAGAACCCGCTCACCGTTGCGGCCAAGGCCAAGGCGGCGGGAATGGAGGTCAAGGACTACCTACCCGAGGCGTTGAAGTCGGGCGAGATCACGCTCTCCTGCGAGGACCCCGACAACCCCGCCAACTGGCCGCGCAACCTGTTCGTCTGGCGCTCGAACCTGCTTGGCTCGTCGGGCAAGGGCCACGAATATTTCCTGAAGCACCTGCTTGGCACCTCACATGGCGTCATGGGCAAGGACCTGGGGCACGACGGCCGCCAGAAGCCGCACGAGGTCGCCTGGCACCCCGAGGCACCGGAGGGCAAGCTCGACCTCCTGGTCACGCTCGACTTCCGCATGTCGACGACCTGCGTCTACTCCGACATCGTGCTGCCCACGGCCACCTGGTACGAGAAGAACGACCTCAACACCTCCGACATGCATCCCTTCATCCACCCGCTGACAGCGGCAGTGGATCCAGTCTGGGAGGCCAAGAGCGACTGGGAGATCTACAAGGGTATCGCCAAAGCCTTCTCGAAGGCCGCGCCTGAGGTGCTCGGCGTCGAAAAGGACGTGGTGCTGACGCCGATCATGCACGACACGCCGGCCGAGATCGCCCAGGCGGTTGACGTCAAGGACTGGAAGCGCGGCGAGGTGGCGCCGATCCCCGGCAGAACCATGCCGCAGGTGACCGTCATCGAGCGCGACTATCCGAACCTGTTCAAGCGCTTCACGTCGCTCGGGCCGCTCATGGAGAAGCTCGGCAACGGCGGCAAGGGCATGGCCTGGAACACCGCGCACGAGGTGGAGCTGCTGCGCCACCTGAACGGCGTCGTCACCGAGCCTGGCCCGACC
>JAFKKW010000562.1 GCA_017304275.1 Hyphomicrobiales bacterium
TCATGCGCGCGGCGATGGAGATGGGCACCACGATCCCCAGGCTCTGCGCCACCGACATGCTGGAGAGCTTCGGCTCCTGCCGCCTCTGTCTGGTCGAAATCGAGGGCCGCAACGGCACGCCGGCCTCGTGCACGACGCCGGTCGCCCCCGGCATCAACGTTCATACCCAGACCCCACGCCTCGACAAACTCCGCAAGGGCGTGATGGAGCTCTACATCTCCGATCACCCGCTCGACTGCCTGACCTGCGCCGCCAACGGCGACTGCGAGCTGCAGGACATGGCGGGTGCCGTCGGCCTGCGCGACGTGCGTTATGGCTACGATGGCGCCAACCACGTCTTCGCCAAGAGCCGCATCGACAATACCGCAAACGACCTCTGGCTCTCCAAGGACGGCAGCAACCCGTACTTCACCTACGATCCGTCGAAGTGCATCGTCTGCAACCGCTGCGTCCGCGCCTGCGAAGAGGTGCAAGGCACCTTTGCGCTCACTATTTCCGGCCGCGGCTTCGACAGTCGCGTCGCAGCTGGCATGGATGAAGCCTTCCTACAAAGCGAGTGCGTCTCCTGCGGGGCCTGCGTGCAGGCTTGTCCGACCGCGACGCTGATCGAGAACTCCATCATCGAGAACGGCCAACCCGAGCATTCCATCATCACCACCTGCGCCTATTGTGGCGTCGGCTGCGCGTTCAAGGCCGAGATGCGCGGCGAGGAAGTGGTGCGCATGATGCCGTGGAAGGACGGCAAGGCCAACCGCGGCCACTCCTGCGTCAAGGGGCGCTTCGCCTACGGTTACGCCACCCATCCTGATCGCATCCTGAAGCCGATGGTGCGCGACAAGATCACCGATCCCTGGCGCGAGACGACCTGGGAGGAGGCCATCGGCCGCGTCGCCTCCGAGTTCCGCCGCATCCAGCACCAGTACGGTCGCACGGCGGTGGGCGGTGTTACGTCCTCGCGCTGCACGAACGAGGAAGCCTACCTCGTCCAGAAGATCATCCGCGCCGGCTTCGGAGTGAACAACGTCGACACCTGCGCCCGCGTCTGTCACTCGCCGACCGGCTATGGCTTGAAGACGACGCTCGGCGAGTCGGCGGGCACACAGGATTTCGATTCGATCGAGCATACGGACGTCATTCTCGTCATCGGCGCCAACCCGCCAGACGCGCATCCGGTATTCGCGAGCCGCATGAAGAAGCGCCTGCGCGAGGGCGCCCGGCTGATCGTCATCGATCCGAGGCGTATCGATCTCGTCAAGTCCGCGCACGTCTCGGCCGA
>JAFKKW010000431.1 GCA_017304275.1 Hyphomicrobiales bacterium
GGGTCGCCGGCTGGACGAGGCCTCGCGTGAGGCGCTCACCAATGCTCCACGGCCCTCCGAGGGCTATGACGTCGCCTTTGTGATCGGTGACGGGCTCTCGTCCTTCGCCATCGAGGAGAATGCAGCTCCGTTCCTCGACGTGATGGTGCCGCCGCTCGTGACGGCCGGCTGGAACATCGCGCCGCTGGTGCTCGTCAAGGAGGCACGCGTGGCGGTGGGCGACGAGGTGGGCGAGCTTCTCGGTGCGGAGATGGTCGTGGTGCTGATCGGCGAGCGGCCGGGGCTGAGCTCTCCCGACAGCATGGGAATCTACATGACCTTGAAGCCGCGGGTGGGGCTGACGGACGAATCGCGCAACTGCATTTCCAACGTGCGCCGGGAAGGTCTCTCCTACGAAGGCGCGGCGCACAAGCTTCTCTACCTGATGACGGAAGCACGTAAGCGCGGGCTGTCGGGCGTCCAGCTCAAGGACGAGGCTGAAGCGCATCCGAGCGCGCTGACGGCCTCGGGAGAGAATTTCCTCCTCGATAACCAGTAGCTCCGAGTCCGAACGCTGGCAAAAAGGCTCCGGCCTCGTCGGGACGATCTGCGGTTCTCGCGCGTGCAGGGAAACGTCGCGATGGGAGCCAAAGTTCCTGCGTGTCGAGCTACCACGGGAACGACAGCGGAGTAGAGCGGTTCCCTTTCCGATCGGGGATTCGGAAATGGAGTAGAACATGACAAAAAGATCCCTGTTGATTTGCACCAGTATCGCCGCGCTCACGATCGCATCCGGAAGCGCAATGGCTGAGAGCGAGCGGACGTCCCCCGGGGGCGGAGGAGGTGCGCCGACGGAGATGGCGCCGCCGTCCAAGAGCGGCGATGGGATGCCGTCGCGACGCATGCAGGGAGCCGGCGAAGGCAGCGCCGAGGCTCAACCCGGCGCTCACGCGCGGGAGAGCGAAGGAAACACCTCACGCAATCGCGCTGAAGGATCCAATCGTGAGAAGCCCGCAAAAAATGCGGGCGACGAGTCGAGGCGCAACAAGGACGGACGGGATGGCTCGGCCTCCACCGGCGCTTCCGAGGGTGAATCCGGGCGGGACATGCCTCGGTCTGCGGACAAGGAGAAAGCCGGCAAACGGTCGAAAGACGCGGCCGATGACGCATCTCGCCACGGCAACGCCTCGTCCGGAGCATCCGAGGGAGCGGAGGGCAAGGATCATCGGCCGACGGATAGCGTGACGAAGCTGACCGGCGAGAAACGCAGCAAAGCCCAGTCGGCGTTTCGGTCTCACCGCTCCGAAGCCGTCGTGAAGGACGTCAATATCGACGTGAGCGTCGGCGTGGTCGTGCCGCGTACCGTGAGGCTCTACGCCGTGCCGGAGGATGTGATCGTCATCGCTCCCGAGTACCGCAGCTACAAGTACTTCATCTATGAGGACAAGGTGGTCATCGTGGATCCAGCCACCTATGACATCATCGATGTCCTGATCCTGACCTAGATCAAACCAGAGGCGCCCTCGTGGCGCCTCTTCTTTTGCACGGGCGATGAATGCAAGAGCTTGTCAGGGCGTTTCGGCATTTGAGTATTGAGCCGGAGACCCGGTGCCTCGCCTTCCTGGGCGGAATAACGCTGCTTTCCGCAAAGCGTCTCCTGGATTGCCGACGCCCCAGGTGGCTTGCCTTGTTCATCCCTCTTCCAGGCTTCATCCCCGTTTTCGCCTTGGCATCGGGTCTGCAGACATCCTGGTCGTTTCTGGCGCCGATCGCTACCTATCTCTCGTCGTTCGCCCTGCCCGCCCTCATCGCTTGCGCTTGCTACGACGGAGACGATGGATGAATGCGGCCCGTACCGTCGCCGCGAAGCACGATGGCCGGGAACCCGACCGCAAGTAACGGCGCCATCTCGGTTCAGAGACGACGCCGCTTCCCATACCGAGCGCCGCACGGCGACGTGAGGTGCACGGTCAGCCATCGCGCGCTTTCATATATTCGCCTACTTCTTCTTTCTCGGGTCTTCGTCTGGGTTGACATAGATAATGTCGAACGGCCCGGTGGCCGCGACCTGGATGATCGTCTCCTCATCGCCCGTCCAGACGTAGTGCGGATGATTTGCCGGTAAGATCAGCAGCGATCCTTCACCCAGAATTTTCCCTTTAGACGTATCAACCTTGTCGCCCATTCCACTACCCATGGCACCCGTCAAGACGGTTACGGACTCAAGGGCCGGATGCGTGTGCGCCGGCACGATGTAGTGAGGCGGAAATTTGAGACGGATAATGAAGAACTCGGCCTTCGAAGGATCTCCATGAATCAGCATGGATTGAGCGCCCTTGGGAAACGCCGGGTTGTCCTCGAACGCAATATCGGCAGGTGTCAGCTCGCGCGCATGCTGCGCTTGGTTGTCGGCGAACGCGGTGGCTGAAAAAGCAACCATCACGACGGCTATAAGACAATTTCTCATTGGTGGGTCTCCTTTGGATTGAATCTATCTCGGGCCGGATGCGGTCTATGGGCGCCGAGCAACCTGTTCCATGCAGCGCTCGCCGCTCATGATCGGCAGGTCTTCACGGCCGGTTGCGCGGTCCGGCTGACGCACGAACGCGGCTTGCAACGAACCGATCAGGTGAAAGCTCGCAATGGCGCCGCAAACGGCGGAAGCGATCATCGCCAAGGTTGGCAGCAGCAGGCCGCCGGGTCGCTGGTGGGGTCCCGCCCGCTGTTGCAATGCCTGCAGGCACGCCGATGCACGCACCATCATGGGAGCCAATCTCCTTGGTTACCAACCAAGCGTAAGAAACCCTGGAGTGACCGAACAGTGCGCCGGGCCCGAGAAGGTTTGTGAAAATTTCCCGAGCCTCGGACGATCCCCTTCACAGACGCGTGTGCTGCCTCTAGCCTGACTTGAGACGTGACCGACGAGGTCGTGATGGATTTGAAATGGCTTTTGGTGCGGCGGATCACGCTTGTAGCGCTCGCATGCTTCCTGATTGGCTCGGGGCTTGCGCTCTATACGGCTGCTGAGGAAACTAGACAGCAGAATGCTGCTGCGGCCGAACTCGTCAGCCGACAACTAAATCTTCAGCTTTCACGCATCGATAGATCGACGGACATCTCGACACGCTTCCCGGACTGGGACGTGATTTCGACCTTTGCCCTGCAGCCGGGTCAATGCGTGGAGTTTCGGGGATCCGAATCGTGGCGCTCTCGCTCGAGTTGCGCAGGGTTCGATAACTCGAAAGATGCACCGCAGTGGTTCATTGCGTTTTTCAGCGCCTTCATCAACGATCGATTGATTGCCGAAATCCCTCTTTCCTATCGCGGCGCCAATCAGGGTCTCGTCATCGCCGGGTTTGATCCCTCCGCGACCGCCGGTCGGGCATGGGCGACCGTCGCGCCGCTCCTCGGTCTATCCGCTCTTCTGATCTCGGCCCTATGCTTTGTCTCCTATCTCGTCGTCGACCGCGCGCTGCTGCCGACGGTCGACATTCTCGAGGGGCTCAATCGCCTCGCCCGTGGCGATCTCACCTACCGCCTCCCCACGTTCCGCCTCACCGAGCTCAATCGCATCAGCGAAGTTTTTAATGCGGTTTCCGAAGAGTTGAAAAAGGCCGACGCCGAGCGAGCCGATTTGGCGCGCCGCCTGGTTGATATGCAGGAGCATGAACGCCGTCACCTTGCTCGAGAGTTGCATGATGACATCGCTCAGAAACTGGCAGCGCTAAATGCCCTTGCTGCGTGCATCCGCAGAAGCGCGCTGACCAACGCGCCTCACATCGTCGACGAGGTCCGCGAGCTCGAAAAAATGGCATCGGGCTCGATGATCTCGTTGCGGCGCACACTTACCTATCTTCGTCCGCAGGAAATCGACGACCTGGGATTGCTCCAGAGCCTGAAGGCAATGGTCGAGCGGCACAATCAGGAGGCACGCGGGCAAACGATTTTCACGATCGAGGTGACGGGCGACATAGAACAGCTTCGGTCCGAGACCAGTGCGCATGTCTACCGGATCGTGCAGGAAGCGTTGACCAACGCGGCTAAGCATGCCCACGCACGCCATGTGCATGTATCGCTCACACGCGAGTCGAGCATGAACGAACCGCGCATCAATCTCTCGGTTGTCGACGACGGCCTCGGCGCTTCCTCAACCAGCGTTCTCCGCCCCCTGACGGGATCGGGATTGATTGGCATGCGGGAACGGGTTGCAGCGCTCAGCGGCAAGTTCGCCGCTGGAGGCCTTCCGAAGGGTGGCTTTGCTCTTCAGGTTGAGTTTCCCGTCGTCGGGCAAGGAGCTTGAGCACGATGACCATCCGCGTGCTGCTGATCGATGATCACGCGGTTGTTCGCGAGGGTTATCGGCGTTTGATCGAGAAGCATGCCGGCATCGAAGTCGTGGCCGAGGCGGATGGCGCAGCCTCAGGCTATGAGGCATTCAAAAAATCCAGCCCGGATGTCGTGGTCGTCGATATCTCGATGCCGGGACGCGGCGGCATCGATTTGGTCCGGCAAATTCGCCAGCTCGACTCGAGTGCGCGCATTCTCATTTTTACGATGCACGCGAGCGCGACCTACGCTCAGCAGGCTATCCGTGCTGGTGCACGCGGCTATGTCACGAAAAGCAGTTCGCCCGAAGTGCTCGTCAATGCCATCCGCGACGTATTCACCGGCAAACCCGCGCTTTGCGCCGAAATCAACCAAGCGATCGCCACGAGCAAACTCTTCGACGACGCGTCAGCCGTAGACGAGCTCTCGCCCCGAGAGTTCGAGATCCTTCGGATGATCCTGGACGCGAAATCAACCGATCAAATCGCGGCGTCCTTCAATCTCAGCCCCAAGACTGTGGCCAACTACCATAGCGAGATTAAATCCAAACTTGGCGTTCGCTCCGACATCGAGCTTGTTTACCTGTGCATGAGACAGGGTCTTGTGACGCCCCTCGCGGAACCGAGCGGCGGATGAGTAATGAAAGTGTTAGACGTTGGATGTCCGCTATTGGCCCGTCGCCGACATCGCGTCCTGAAAAACCAGAGATGACAGCCCGCTTGCGGCGACCGTTCCGAGACCTTCCTCCTGGCTGGTCTGGCTCGCCGTTCCGCTCTCCGGAACTTTGCCTCCTAAAAAGCGTCATTTACCTGGCCAGCCAGGAGATTGATCCGTGAACATGCTCCCCTTCGCGCTTTCGATCATCGCCACGCTCGCGCTCGCGGCGTGCGGCGAGGAGTCCACGCAGCCTGTGTCCGCCACGACAGGCCCGAACCCGACGCTTGCCGAACCCAAATCGCAGTTCATTCCGACCGTGAATATCGCTCCGGCGAGAGGGTGGCCCGAGGGCGGCAAGCCCAAGGCCGCGCCCGGCTTGGCCGTGGCGGCATTCGCCGCCAATCTGGACCATCCGCGCTGGCTATATGTGCTGCCCAACGGTGATGTGCTGGTCGCGGAGACCAACAAGCCCGAAGGCAGCGGCGGCAAGAGCGGATTTGCGGCATGGGTGATGGGCAAGGTGATGGGACGCGCGGGCGCAGGCGTCCCGAGCGCAAATCGCATCACGCTGTTGCGCGATGGAAATGGCGATGGGATCGCGGAGACGCGGAGCGTCTTTCTCTCAGGCCTCAACTCACCGTTCGGCATGGCACTGATCGGCAAGGATTTCTATGTCGCGAACACCGACGCCATCTTGCGCTTCCCCTACATCGATGGCGCCACCGAGATCCGCGAGGCGGGCACCAAGGTCACCGATCTGCCGTCCCTGCCATTCAATCATCACTGGACCAAGAACCTGATCGCCTCGCAGGACGGAACCAAGCTGTTTGCAACCGTTGGATCGAACAGCAACGTCGGCGAAAATGGCATGGAGGCCGAGGAGCACCGGGCGGCGATCCTCGAGGTCGATCTCGCGAGCGGCGCGAAGCGCGTCTTCGCATCGGGTTTGCGCAACCCGAACGGTATGGGTTGGGAGCCGACGACGAACACGCTCTGGACGGTCGTCAACGAGCGCGACGAGATCGGCAACGACTTGGTGCCTGACTACCTGACGTCCGTAAAGGAAGGCGGGTTCTACGGCTGGCCCTACAGCTACTATGGACAGCACGTGGATGTGCGGGTCTCGCCGCAGAAGCCCGATCTCGTGGCGAAGGCGATCGTGCCGGACTATGCGCTCGGCGCGCATACCGCCTCGCTCGGGCTCGCCTTCTCAAGCGGAACCTTGCTGCCGGAGCGACTGCGCCAGGGGGCCTTCGTGGGACAACACGGGTCTTGGAACCGCAAGCCACCGAGCGGCTATCAGGTCATCTTCGTTCCGTTCCGGGACGGGAAGCCCGATGGCCAGCCGGAGCCGCTGCTGACCGGATTTCTGAACGACAACGGAGAGGCGCAAGGTCGCCCCGTCGGCGTCGCCATGGACCGCACGGGTGCACTGCTGGTGGCCGATGACGTGGGGAACGTCGTCTGGCGTGTCGGGCCGGATCGCAATTGATAAGTCGCGCGTTACCCAGATGGACACCTCAAGCCACGCCGCGAGGTCGCAACGAAGGCGCGGTTAGGATGTCAGTGCGTTCAAGTCGGTCGAGAGCTGACCGCCTCATGCCCCGGGCTGTCTCCGAGCCGGTGGTAGCAGAATAAGGTAGCAGTCGAGCTAGCGAAACCATTGGAATCCAATGGTTTCCACAATATCAATGGCTTATGGCTGTTTTGGCGCCCCGTAGGGGCATCGAACCCCAGAGCAACAAATCGTTGAACATCAATAATGTAGAGCAATATCAGGTTAGAAGCCCCATACCCTGCCCTCATTGAGCCTAACTTCGGGTCTAACATCGGGTCTAACATCATCACTTTTTGTTGCAGACAGATGGCACCTACATCCCACCTCAAACCGCACCGCAGAAAAGGCCATTGGTACCTCGTTAGGAGGGTACCAAACGAGTATCGATCTTTCGAAAAGCGA
>JAFKKW010000563.1 GCA_017304275.1 Hyphomicrobiales bacterium
TCGGTCGTGCGCGCGTCATGGGTTTCGCCGAGCAGCGCCTTGATCAGCGGCATCAGGAACACGCGCCCCGTGATCAGCGCCGACACCGGGTTGCCCGGCAGCCCGAGCACGCGCGTCGCGCCGAGTTGCCCGAACATCAAGGGTTTGCCGGGACGCAGCGCGATTTTCCAGAACGCGAGATCGAGCCCTTCCGCTTTGAGCGCCGCCCCGACCAGATCGTGATCGCCGACCGACGCCCCGCCGATGGTGACGAGAACGTCGGCGTCCCGCGCATCCGCAATGCGCGCTTTCAATGTCTCCATGTTGTCCGGCGCGATGCCGAGCAGACGAGCGATGCCGCCCGCTTGCGCCACGAGCGCCGCGAGCCCCACCGGGTTCGACGAGACGATCTGGTCCGGCCCCGGCCGCGCGCCGGGCGCCACCAGCTCGTCGCCCGTCGCCAGGATCGCGACCACCGGTCGCCGCGCCACGGGAACCTCGCCATGCCCCATCGCCGCAGCCAGCGTGAGCGTGTGCGCGCCGAGCCGGCGTCCGCGCGGGAGCAGCACGTCGCCCTCGTCGAAATCGTTGCCCGCGCGGCGAATGTTGGCGCCGGCTTTCGTCGCGTCGATGGCGATGATGGTGTCGCCCGTGCGCGAGACATTCTCCTGGATTACGACCGTTCCGCAGTCTGCGGGGACCGGAGCGCCGGTGAAAATGCGCACGGCTTCGCCCGCCGAAACGGCACCTGCAAACCCGCGCCCCGCAGCGGCCTCGCCGACGACGGTCCAGCGGTCGCCCACGGCCGCGGCCCCATCCCCGAACACCGCGTAGCCGTCCATGGCGGAGGCGTCGAACGGCGGCTGGGTGAGCTTTGCTGCAAGATCCCGCGTCAGCACGCGCCCATGGGCCGCGGTGATCGGAACGATCTCTTCGCTGGGCAGCGGAATGTCGGCGAGAACGCGGGCGAGCGCTTCGGCGACCGGGAGCAGCGCCATCGTCTCAAGCTCCCGGCGCGCGCGGCGGCGCGGAATAGTCGCCGGACCTGCCGCCCGATTTCGAGACCAGCCGGATGCCGCCGATCTCCATGCCGCGGTCTGCCGCTTTCAGCATGTCGTAGATCGTCAGCGCCGCGACCGAGACGGCCGTCAGTGCCTCCATCTCGACGCCGGTCTGTCCGGTGACGCTGACCTCGGCCCGGATATGCAACCCGGCCGGCTTGTCGCCGGGCGCGAACGTCACCGCCGCCTTGCTGAGGGACAGCGGATGACAGAGCGGGATCAGCTCGCTCGT
>JAFKKW010000564.1 GCA_017304275.1 Hyphomicrobiales bacterium
GCCGTAACGCCCCCCGCCGTCGAGCAACCCTATCTCGTCGTGCTTGCGACACGCCGCAGCACCGAAGAGCTGCAGCAGGACTACCGCGAATACAAGAGCTCTTACCCGGATCTTCTGGGCAGCGCCAAGGCTCGCGTGGACCGTGTTCAGGGCCAGGACAAGCAGACCTGGTACCGTCTTTCGCTTATTCCGCCACAGTCGCACGACGATGCGAAGGCATTATGCAGCAACCTGAGAAAATCCGGGCTGAGCGGATGCTGGATCAAACCGGTTCCGTTGCATTGAGGCCCGCGACCGGATCGCGACCGAACGGACGGCTTGCGGTCACCGGCGGATGCCCCTATGTCAGCGCCACGCAGCAGAGGGATCTACGCCCCAAGTGGACGCGCGCATGCCTCCGATCATTTCGGTCAAGAACGTCAACAAGACCTATGCCTCGGGCCTTGTTGCTCTGAAGACCGTCAACCTCGACATCCGCGAGCGTGAGATCTTCGCGCTCCTCGGCCCGAACGGCGCCGGCAAGACGACGCTGATCAGCATCATCTGCGGCATCGTCAATCCGAGCGGCGGCAGCATCACCGTGGATGGACGCGACATCGTCCGCGACTATCGCCACGTCCGCTCCCTCATCGGGCTCGTACCGCAGGAGCTGTCGACCGACATGTTCGAGCCCGTCTGGTCCACGGTCTCGTTCAGCCGCGGCGTCTTCGGCAAGAAGAAGAACCCGGACTACATCGAGAAGATCCTGCGCGACCTCTCGCTCTGGGACAAGAAGGACGCCCGCATCATGACGCTGTCGGGCGGCATGAAGCGGCGTGTCCTGATCGCCAAGGCCCTCGCCCACGAGCCGCGCATCCTGTTTCTCGACGAGCCGACCGCCGGCGTCGACATCGAGCTCAGGAAGGATATGTGGGAGATCGTTCGTACTCTGCGCGCGGGCGGCGTCACGATCATCCTCACGACGCACTATATCGAGGAAGCCGAGGAGATGGCCGACCGTGTCGGTGTCATCACCAAGGGAGAGCTGATCCTCGTGCAGGACAAGACCGAGCTGATGCGCAAGCTCGGCAAGAAGCAGCTCACGCTGGAGCTGCAGAAACCGCTATCGGAAATTCCGCGCGCGCTCGCGTCCCACGCGCTCGAGCTGGCGCCGGGCGGCACCGCGTTGGTCTTCACCTATGACACGCAAGCCGGCCGCACCGGCATCACCGCGCTTCTGAACGACATGCGCGAGGCGGGCATCGCCTTCAAAGATCTCGCAACGTCC
>JAFKKW010000432.1 GCA_017304275.1 Hyphomicrobiales bacterium
TCGGCGTGCGCCTATTGCTGCGTTCGCATCCCCCCGAAAAGAAGCGAGTTGCAGCAGCTTCTGTTGTGGACCGCGCTCGTCGCGGCCTACCCCCTCCTGTCGGCGCTTTGGGCACTGGAGCCGCGCCGCAGCGTCACAAACGTCGGGATGTGCATTGCCATTGCGGTCGCCTCGGTCTTGGTGTTCCGGCGCACCGGGTCCTTGAAGGAAACGTTCTGGCCAGCGGTTGCACACGGTGTGCCGGCGATCGTCTTTGTGACCCTGATCGACGTCCTTCTCGACGTTCCGATCCGCACCCTGTTTGCAGAGTTGGGAGTGGCGTGGGTCGGGCAGCCCGCTACGGTTGGTAAAACCGGACACATCGAGCAGGGTCTCGTCAACTGGTCGATGACCATCCTGACCCTGTCGCTCTTTCCTTACCTGAACGCCACACGCGAACCCAGCAAGGGACAGGCATGGAAGCAGGCGCTTCGCCTCTCCGTCGTGGCAGCCCTCCTCCTGGCGGCGCTTCTGTCCACGCACGAATCGTCAAAGGTCGCCATCTGCGTCGGCATGGTCGTTTACGGCCTCGCGCAACTGAGCAAGCGATTTACGCTTGGCCTTGTCCTGGCCGGATGGCTCTTGAGCGTCGCTGCCACGCCATTGATCATGAGCGCGGTGCTCCCCTTGGCAGGAAGAGCCTCTGGTCTGGTCCAATCCTCCCTGGAAATTCGTTTCCGGATCTGGCGTGTGGCGCTCAATGATATCGCGACACATCCGTGGAGAGGCACCGGCATCGGCTCGACGCGCGCGGAGTTCCGCGAAAAATCTCAGCACAAGGGCACCTTCTACAAAACTGGGATCGCGGCACACTCGCACAATTGGTTCTTGGATCTTTGGCGCGAGCTGGGCGCCATCGGAGCGGCATGCGCTGCAATCTGGATCGCCCTGATTGCTTACCGCCTGTTCGAACGCCTACCGCACGTGTCACCGGAGCTTATCGCCTTCACCGGCCTCGTCCTCACCATGTCCACGGCGAGTTTCAGCCTTTGGGCACCCTGGTATCTGTGCGCAATCGGCCTGAGCTTTGCGATGTTCGGACTGACAAACGCGCGACCGACGGCGCAAGGCGCGCCTGGACCATGAGGCAACGGCCGCGTCGCGACGCGTGCGAGTCAGATCTTGTAATAGTCGCGGTACCACGACACGAAGCTGCGGATGCCTTCCTCGATCGACGTCCTTGGTTCGAACCCGACGTCCTTCACGAGCGAACCGATATCGGCATAGGTTTCGGGAACATCGCCGGGCTGCATGGGAAGAAAATTCATTTGGGCGTCTCGCCCGAGCTCTGCCTCGAGCAGCGCGATGACGCGCATGAGATCGACCGGCCGATTGTTGCCGATGTTGTAGAGCCTGTAGGGCGCTTTGCTGCTTCCGGCATCCGGCGTCGCGCTGCTCCAGGACGGATCCGGCACCGCAATCGTATCCGAGGTGCGGATGACCCCCTCGACGATATCGTCGATGAAAGTGAAATCTCGCCTCATGTTGCCGTGATTGAAGACATCGATCGGGCGTCCCTCGTGGATCGCCTTGGTGAACAGAAATATCGCCATGTCCGGCCGGCCCCAAGGCCCGTACACGGTGAAGAACCGCAGTCCCGTCGTCGGCAAACCGTAAAGATGGCTGTAGCAGTGCGCCATCAGTTCGTTGGCCTTTTTTGAAGCCGCATAGAGGCTCAACGGGTGGTCGACGTTGTCGTGCACCGAGAACGGCATCGACGTGTTGGCTCCATAGACGGAGCTTGACGAGGCGTAAGTCAGATGGCGCACGCCGTGATGCCGGCAGCCCTCTAGAACATTGGCGAATCCGACCAGGTTCGAATCGACATAGGCGTTCGGAGCCTCAACCGAGTGACGCACCCCTGCCTGGGCGGCGAGATGGATGACGAACTCCGGCTGGAGACTCTGAAAGAGCTCCGCCATGGGAACGCGATCCGCCACGTCGATTTCGCGAAACGCGAACCCGGCCTCCGCTTGAAGAAGTGCGATCCGCGCGCGCTTGAGCGAAGGATCGTAATAGGCATTCATGTTATCGATACCCATCACGGGGCGGCCGCGCATCAGCAGCGCCCGCGCGACATGGAAGCCGATGAAGCCTGCAGCACCGGTGACAAGGATAGGCTTCATGTCTCTCTCGAAAGGCATTGCGGGCTGGCGTTGTTGCGGACGGGGGAAACCTAATTTAGTCTGCCCGGCGAACGCAATCGGCACGGCCGGGAACTATAAGTTATTATTCGTATAATGTATGTGGGGGTTTGCCGTGCCGGATTGCAGCTCCTGTTTTCAAAGCGCGCGATGACGGTTGAAAAACCCCTCTCCGACACCGCCACTCTGCGCGATGTCGTGCGCGCGATCGAAGCCACACATCGACGCATCGCGGTCGTGGTGGACAAGGAAGGCCGTGTCGCCGGCACGCTGACGGACGGCGACGTCAGGCGCTGCATTCTTGCCGGCGGCACGCTCGAGGCGCCGGCCGTCGATGCCATGAACCGCAACCCGACGATCGCGGAGACGGGCCTCTCCGACAGCCAGCTCGTGGCATTGATGCGTCGTGTCACGCTTCCAGCCATTCCGATCATCGATTCCGCCGGCCGATTCGTCAGGATCGCTCACCTTTCCGATTTGGACTTTGACGACGGCGTGAAAAGCGACGCGCAGCATTTTGCTGCCGGCATCATCATGGCCGGGGGTGAGGGCATGCGTCTGCGGCCGCTGACCAGCCTGCTGCCCAAGCCGCTCATCGACGTCGGAGGCATGCCGCTGATCGAGCGACTCGTCCGCAGACTCGTCAAGTCCGGCGTCGAAAGGATCTTTATCGCGGTGAACTACTTGGGTCACATGATCGAGGAGCACTTCGACGGCGTCGGGCTCGGCGTGCCGGTCCACTACCTGAGGGAACACACCAAGCTCGGAACCGCCGGCGCGTTATCGCTCCTGCCGGAAATCCCGAACGGGCCGGTCGTGGTCCTCAACGGCGACATCTTGACCACCTCCGACATCGCGAATCTCTATTCTTTCCATAAAGAGCATGGCGCCGCGATCACTGTCGCGGCCGTGGACTATCACATACAGATCCCCTATGGCGTTCTTCACACGGAAGGTGTCAACCTTCGGAAGGTTGAGGAAAAGCCGTCGCAACGATTCCTGTGCAATGCCGGTATCTACGCCCTGTCACCCGACGCGCTCGGCCTCATTCCCGAAGCATTCTACAATATGACCGACCTGATCGGCGATTGCCTGGAGTCCAGAAGACGCGTCGCAGTCTTTCCCGTCCACGAGTTCTGGACCGACGTCGGCACCCCGGACGATCTCGAACGTGCCCGTCGTGAAATTGCGGACCAGGAGATCTGATGTCCGGCTCACTCAGTGGATGCCGCGCCTTCGTGACCGGCGCCGACGGCTTCATCGGCAGCCACCTCGTCGAAGCGTTGGTCGCTCAGGGCGCTCAAGTCCGCGCTCTTGTCTATTACAATTCCTGGAACACGACCGGCTGGCTCGAGGATTGCGATCGGCACCTAATCGACCAAGTGGAGATTGTCACCGGCGACGTGCGCGACGGCGAGCAGATGCGCACGTCGATTGCCGATTGCGATTATGTCTTCCACCTGGCGAGCCTGATCGCCATTCCATACAGCTATGCCGCGCCCGCATCCTACGTCCAAACCAACGTTCTCGGCACGCTCAACATCCTTCAGGCCGCCCGCTATAGCGACAAGCTGAAGCGGGTGGTTCACGTCTCAACGTCTGAGGTCTACGGCTCGGCCCAGACGGTGCCGATTTCGGAAACGCACCCACTGGTCGCTCAATCGCCCTATGCCGCAAGCAAGGTCGGCGCCGACAAGCTTGCGGAAAGCTTCCACCTGTCGTTCGGGCTCCCCGTGACCACCGGCCGTCCTTTCAACACCTTCGGCCCCCGCCAGACGGCCCGGGCCGTCATTCCGACCATCGCCAGCCAATTGATCGCGCGGAGCGGCTCGCTCAGAATCGGAGCACTCTATCCGACGCGCGATTTCAACTTCGTCGGCGACACGGCCGCTGGCTTGATTGCACTGGCCCTCAGCGAGGAAGCCGAGGGAGAAACGGTCAACATAGGATCCGGCAAAGAGTGGTCGATTGCCCAAACGGTAGATCTGCTCTGTGAGATCATAGGCCACACGCCTGAAATTCTGAGCGAGGAGGCTCGACAACGCCCCGCCGACAGCGAAGTCGCGCGCCTCATCGCCGACACCGCAAAGATCGGCCGCCTCACCGGATGGCAGAGCAGCGTGCCGTTCCGTGACGGACTGGAGCGGACGGTGCGCTGGATCGAGCGCAACATCGACAAGTTTGATGTCGATCAATACGCACGATAGGATCGCGACGGGCCGTCCTGAATCGGTCTCCGAGCTCCACTACCAGCCGAAAACCGCCACGGTCATTGACGAGCATGTCACGCTCCGAGCCAGATACGCTTCGCCGCCGTCGCAAGAGGCTTCGTGACACCCTACTCGCCGCGGCCGACTGGATCGTGCCGCCTGCCGTGTTCCGATCCCTGACATACTACCGGCCCGCGGAGCTGGCATTCCGGATCCGGAACGGTGCCGTGCTGGCAAGCAACGCCGCGCTCCGCAACCGGCACGCTGGAGAACGTTGTTTCATCCTTGCCAACGGCCCGTCGGTCAATCAGCAGAACATACGCCCGCTGGCGCACGAGACCGTAATCTCCGTCTCCAAAGGCTACCATCATCCAGACTTCCGCACCGTGCGCCCACGCTACCATTGCGTGCCCCAGATCACGTACGGGAATATGATTCCGGAAATGACGGTCGCCTGGTTTCGAGAGATGGATGCTGCGCTGCCGCCCGAGACGGAGTTGTTCCTGGCAAGTCAGGAGTACGAGCTGGTGCAGCAGAACCGTCTGTTTCCTGAGCGGACAGTGCGCTACCTGTGCCCGGGTCAGCGGTATTTTGCAAAAAAGCCTGCCGCGATACCGGATTTGACCGGCCTCGTCCCGCGCGCCGAATCCGTCCCCGTCATGGCACTGATCATTGCCCTTTATATGGGCTTTGCCCGGAGTTACCTGCTCGGCGTCGAGCATGATTGGTTCGTGAGCAAGCGTTACGATTATTTTTTCGATAGATCCGCCGTGCCTTGGAAAGACGCGGGCGTCAATTCAGACGGCACAATGGACAACAAGCTTCTGAACGACCTGCCGCATGTTCATCGCCTGTGGACGCAGTACGCCGCACTGGATGCCCTCGCGCGGGCGAACGACGCAGAAATATTCAACGCGACCGCAGGCGGCATGTTGGACGTCTTTCCCCGCGTTCGCTTCGAGGACATCGTCTCCCGGAGCGACGCACGCTCAAGAGCGGCGCGAGGCTGATCATGGCGCGGCGGGGGGTCAAAGCGACGGCCAAGCAATGGCTGCCCGACGAGGCGGTCAGGTTGGCACGTCATTGGGCAGGCTACGGCTCACACTTCCGCGGCACTTACGACACCTGGGAGGCGGCCGCGGAAAATGTCGGCGGCTACGATTCCGGCAATATCCTCGACCGCGTAGAGCAGGCAACCGCGGCGGTCTGCGACGGCCGGGCCACGTTCGAGCGCGACGGCGTTCTGTTCGACACCGCGGACCTGCCGTACCCGTTGCTCGCGGGTTTGCTGCGCGCAGCAGCGCAGGACGGGCGCCTGCATGTGGTCGACTTCGGCGGTGCGCTTGGCAGCACCTACCACCAATGCCGTCGTTTCATCGAGGCCGTTCCCGATGTGCGCTGGCAAGTCGTCGAGCAACCGCATTTCGTCGCCCGTGGCAGAGCAAAGTTCTCCGACGGCGTGCTCGACTTCGCCGACTCCATCGAGGAGGCTTTCCGCGCCATCGCCCCGAACGTCGCGCTCGCATCGGGCGTGCTCCAGTATGTCCCGCATCCCGGCGAGGTGCTCGACGAGTTGGCACGACGCGACATCGGGTACATCCTCATCGATCGAACGCCGATCGTCGCCGGCGCGAGGGAAACCCTCGCACGTCAGCTCGTCTCGAGCCGCGTCGTCAACGCGAGCTATCCCGTGCGGCTCTTCACGCAGGAGAGCCTGCTCGCACCCCTCGCCGGCCGATATGAACTCATCGCCGAGTTCGACGCCCTCGACAATCCGATGGGAGGCCTGCGACGACGCGTGGACTTCAAAGGTTTTCTCCTGCAGAGGAAGCGCGGGTGAGATGGTCGTCCGGCCGGTGCCGTCGGCAACGCATCCATCACGCAGGCCGCGGCAGGGCATACTTTTGTGACACCGCGGGTTGCGCGAATCGCGCGATGTCTCAGGACGCCTGACCTTCATGTCCAGAGGGAAGCGGCTGCGGGAAATCGTAGGCCTGCCACTTGTCGACGTGGAGCGAAACGCGCAGATTGCGACCGACGATTTGCTGGCTGGCGCGGCGTAGAGCAAAAGGCAACGGGGGTGGCAAGTCAGTGGAAGTCATCGAGCACGGTGGGCGCCGATATGCCGAGATCATCCGGGCAGGAACGGACGTCGAAACGTCGACATTCTTTTCCCCGAGCTCGTCCTCCTTTCAATTCGGGCTACTGGCCCATGACGCCGGCTTCGTGGAGGGGGCCCACTACCATCCCAAAATCACGCGAACGATCGAAGACGTGCAGCAGATGTTCGTCGTTCAGCGAGGCGTGGTGGCGGTAGACTTTTTTACGGACCAAGGGACCAAGTTCGATGAGGTCGTCCTGCGCTCGGGCGACGCCATCCTGCTAGTTTCTGGAATACATGCCCTCCGCGTGCTCGAAGCCATGCAATGCGTGAGCGTAAAGCAGGGACCGTTTCTAGGAACCGAAAACGGTGATTCCTGTTTTTGAGCCGACGATCGGCGAAGAAGAAATTGCTTTCGTCGTCGATGCGCTGCGCCGCGGCGAAATATCCGGCAATTTCGGCAGCTACCTCGAGCGCTTCGAAAGCGAGTTCGCCGCCTTTTGCGGCTGCAAGCACGGTATTGCCGTCAGCAGTGGCACGACGGCCTTGCAGTTGGCGGTCGACGCCGCCGGGATCGGCGCTGGCGACGAGGTTTTGATCAGCGCCAGCACCAACATCGCCACCGCGCTGGCCGTGGTGCGCAACAATGCAATTCCCGTCCCCGTCGACTCGGAATCCGAGACCTGGAATCTGGATCTGGATCTCATCGAGAGTTTGATCACACCGCGCACCAAGGGCATCATCCCCGTGCATCTGTTCGGCCATCCGGTGGAGATGAGCCGGCTGATGAAGATCGCCGACCGCCACAACCTCGTCGTCATAGAGGACTGCGCCGAGTCGCACGGTGCCACCGAGCGCGGCAGGATTACCGGAAGCTTCGGCCTGATGGGATGCTTCAGTTTCTATGCCAACAAGGTCATCACCACCGGGGAAGGCGGCATGGTCGTCACTAGCGACGACAAGGTCGCGGCGCGTCTCAGGCTGTTGCGCAATCTCGGCTTCTCCCAGCCGCGTTTCCGCCACGAGATTGCAGGCTACAACTTCCGCCTGACCGGATTTCAGGCTGCGATGGGGCTGGCACAGCTTCACAAGATCGACCGCATCATCGAATCCAAGAGACGGATTGCGGCGCTTTATAACGAGCGGCTGAAGACCGTCGCTGGGCTCAGGCTTCCCGTGGAGTTGGAATGGGCGCGGAACATCTATTGGATGTACGGTATCGTCATCACGCCCGGGTTCGGAATCGGTCGCGACGCGCTGATAGCCCGCCTTTCCGAGGCCGGTATCGAGACGCGGACGTTTTTCTGTCCCATGAACCAGCAACCGTTCCTGCAGCGCATCGCCGGTTTCAGGTCCGCCCCTTGTCCGGTCGCCGACGACTTGTGGCAGACCGGTCTCTATCTTCCGTCGGGGTCCAATCTCAGCGAAGCAGATATCGATCGGATCTGTGAGACCATCGCCGATATTTCCAGCCATTCTCCTCTAGGTGCGACCCAAGCCTCATAGGGGCGGTTGCGCGGACGCCATCGCCAAAACCGATCCCAAGGACCCTACAAGCCGAACGCGGAAAGGTGAGCTTCAACCATGCATGTCGGCGTGTTCGCTCCAGACATCGGGCCCGATACCGGCGGCGGCTACACGTTCGTACGCGACCTGACCGGCGCTTTGCTGGAGACCGCCGCCGACACGACGCATCGGTTCACGCTATTTTGCCGGCCCGATTACGCCGAACACCTGTCTCGCGAAGGTCTCCCGCCGAAAGTAGCGGCGGTCGGCGTGCGAACGGGGCACAAAGCAGAGCGCATCGGCGTCGGCCTGCGTCATCTGTTGCCCGCGCTCGTGCCGCTCTGGCACCGGCCGACGGCGCTCGATCGCGCAGCCGACAAGGCCGGGATTGAGCTGATGTGGTTCCTGGGAGGCGCCCACGATACGCCGGACCGGCCGTACATCGCGACGGTCTGGGACGTCCAGCATCTGACGCATCCGTGGTTTCCCGAGGTCAGCGCGAATGGACGGTGGGAGTATCGCGAGGCGTTTCTATCGCGACATCTCCGCCGTGCATCGTTCATCATCACAGGAACAGCGGTGGGCCGCGACGAGCTAGCGCACTTCTTCGGTATAGACACGACGCGGGTCCGCATAC
>JAFKKW010000433.1 GCA_017304275.1 Hyphomicrobiales bacterium
GCGTTTTCCGTCGACAATACCCTCCAGGCCTGCTCCCGCGAATTCATGCACCTGCGCTGGTGCCTGAAGGGATAGCCCTTTGCCCATGGCCGCCGAAACGATAGCGCTGGCAACGACATGTTGGGACGCCTGCTCAAGGGACGCGGCGAGCCGAAGGACCTCATCGGCACTTTCTCCAGGCCCCGTCTCGGTCGCAACCAGACGCGCCCCGCCCACGGTCAGCGTTCCGGTCTTGTCAAAGAGCACGGTGTGCGTCTGCGCCAAGGCGTCGAGTGGAGCCCCGCCCTTGATGATGATGCCACGGCGTGCAGCTTGGGAGACACCAGCGATGAATGCGACCGGCGCGGCCAGGATCAGCGGGCAAGGGGTGGCGACGACCAACACAGCCAGAGCCCGGACGGCTTCGCCGGATATGGCCCAGGCCAGCCCCGCCAGAAGGAGCGTCAGGGGCAGAAACCAAAGTGCATACGTGTCAGCCAAGCGGATGAAGGGTGCCTTGGCCGTCTGGGCGGCCGTCACGAGGCGAACGATGCCCGCGTATGTGCTGTCCTCCGCCGTCGCAGTTGCCGTCATCTCAAAGCTGTCGCCGGCATTGAGGGCGCCGCTGCGCACACTTTCTCCGCGAGTTCGTGTGACCGGGATTGGTTCGCCCGTGAGGGCCGATTCATCCAGCACCGCAACGGAGGTGATTAACCCGTCCACGGGTACGATCTCGCCCGCAGCGACTTGAGATTGCGCTCGGCGCGCGCGACGGCGTAGTCCTCGAGCACTGTGCCGCCGGTGTACATGATGGCGATGACAATGGCGGCGAGCGACTGGTCAAGCGCGATGGCTCCCGCCATGGCCAAGAGCGCAATTGCATCGACGCCTACACGTTGCGCCAGAAGATCACGGATAATGGAGATGGCAAGCACGACAACGACCGGGACCGTTGCGCCGATCCAAAGCCGGTCCGCTAGCCGGTCATGGCCCAACCCAAATGCCGCTCCTCCAACCAAAAGTCCGAGCAGAACCGCAAGCAACAGGACCCGCCTGATGAGACGCTCATCGACCGCGGGAACCCTGTTCCAATTTAGCCAAGAACGCATCCAGTGCCTCCGCTTCAAAATGAGGCCGGTCTGCTCGCACGGATCGATGGAGATCGGCATGTGGCGAAGGCATCCTGGGTCCTCAGTCGCGCAATCGACCTTTCAGATATTGGCGCCATGACTTGGATCAATCAGAACAAGAAATATACCGCTCAAAGACGGCTTGGAGGCGCCGTCGACATCACCCATATCGGAAAAAGCACAGTCTTGCGCGGTTGCGCCGATTTGGGAGAGAGGAACTATGCGTAGAATGAATGTATGCGCTGCGTTAGGGGCAGCAGCTCTCATCGCGGTTGGGTTCGCAACTCAAGCGTCCGCGGTACCGATCGGTGCAGGAAGCGCCGTCGGCATCGCAACGAGCGACAATGCAGTCCAGACGATCGACTATCGCCCCTATCGGCATTGTCACAGAAGCAAGAGGAAAGGTCGTTGGTGCCACGGGCCGCACCATCGGTATGGCTACGCCCCCTACTACAGTCCCGGGATTCATCTCTACTTCGGTCGTGGCTACCGACACCATGGTCATCGCGGCCATCATCGACACCACCGTCGACACTAGCAATTTTAAGCTTGTATTGTTGATTGCCCCGGCTCGCCGGTTAGAGCTGGGGCAATCTCGCCGGTGGCACCCCAGCCGGAGTTTGCGGATGGTCACAGTTTGGTGTCCGCGACAGGTGACAAGCGGCGAGACGTATCCCTGATTCCGTAAAGGAGGCTCACCATGTCCGTGAACAAGGTCATCGAATTGATGGCGGAATCCTCGACATCGTGGGAGGATGCCGCTCAGAAGGCCGTCAGCAAGGCTGCCAATTCCGTCAAGCAGATCCGCTCGGTCTGGGTACAGGATTTCTCTGCCACCGTCGACGGCGAGGGCAAGCTTTCGACCTACCGCGTCACCTGTAAGGTCACATTTGAGGTCGAGGACTAAGCGGCGGCTGCGACGCGCGGTGGAGCGGTTACCATACCCGCACCGCGCGTCACAATCAGGGGGAGAGCGAGCAACCATCCGTGGCTGGCTTGATCATAATGGAGTTAGGCCGGCGCTGGTAAACAAATCCTACCGAGATCCCGGCTAGGGCTTAGTGGGTTCCTGAGAGCCCGATTCGGCTGCGGCTTCTTTGGCCTTATCGAGCACTTCTCCCGTCGCTCGCTTGGCGTTATCCAAGATATCGCGCGAAGCCTTGCTTGCCTCGTCCAGGAGATCGACCGCTTCATTCGCCCTATCGAACGCCCCCTCGCTGGCATTCTTAGCGGTTGCAAGTGCTCCGCGCGTCTTCTCCTTTGCCTTCTCGATGGCCTCGATGATTGCGCGCTTGGCAGACTCGATCGCCACATTGGTAGCGTCTTTGGCATCGTTGATCTTGTCTTTTGCCGTGCCATCGGGCGCCACTTCTGCTGCCGAGGTGCTCCCATCTGGAGACGGGAGCGGAGGTGCATTGTCCTGAGCCAATGCGGCCGACGTCGACAGCATAAAAGCGATGACGAGTGAGGACGGATCTCTCATGTTCATTTTGCAAACCCTATTAACGGTAAGCGGGGCGCATAATTGCAGACGACAGCCCAATTATCTCACGGCGTGTTCACGGTGGTAGCCTAAAAGATCAATCGATGAACGACATCACTTCCGATTTCCTATTGGTTGAATGGAACGCCATTATCGCCAAGTCAGCTAACGACAATGCGGTGGCGATGACGGCTTCATCGACGGATCGGGCTTGCCCGCGTCATGAGTCTACTTAGGGATGTTTCTCTAGTGCTTGACACCGCTCAACACCACCGCCGGGATAGGGCTTAGTGTCCTCGAAAAGGCGAGTGCGGCTATAGTGTCGCTTTGCGGGCGACGCGGAGGGTTCCGACGATGAATAAGATACTGTGCCCGGTTGACGATTGCGAGCCGACCAAGGTGGCCGCGCGGCTCGCGGGAACATTGGCTGCCGCCACCGGAGCTGATCTCACCCTGCTCGCCGTAAATGAGATGATTGGCGGCTACATGCGCCGCGACGCTTCTGCGCTGCTCTGGTCGCCATCGCAGCTGAGCGCCCTTCTGGATGAAGCTAAGGCCGCGGCTACGTCGACCGGCGCTGAAAAGATAGAGACGGCCAGCATCGAGAGCCGCGACGTAGCGCGCGCCATTTCCCAGTATGCCGAGCAAAACGGATACGACCACATCGTGGTCGGTTCGGGTGGAAAGGGCGCCGTCAAGCGCATGGTTTTGGGCTCCGTGTCGGCCGACGTCGTCAACCGCGCGCCTTGTCCCGTTACAGTGGCGCGCTAGGCAACAAGCTCCTCTTGGGCGATGAATGGCTCACCGAATTTTGGACGGAGGCATGGCATGACTCTTCACAATACCAAGCCTGTCATCAAAGCGGCTGTGCTCGCGACACTCGCCATTCTGACCCTTACCGCGCTGACACGCATTGCAGCGGCTCAGTCAGGGGCCTGGCCAACCATTCTTCGCGAAGGGGCAGAGGAGTACGCGGAGAGCTGCGCCGCCTGCCATGGCACGGACTTCAAAGGGAGTGGCGAACTCGGCCAGAAACTGTTCAAGAAGCCCCATGACCTGACCGAAATCGCCAAGCGCAATGGTGGCGTATTTCCATTTCGGCGCGTGTTCGATGTCATAGCTGGCGACCAGACCGTCGAGGGCCACGACACCATGCACATGCCGAAATATGCCGAGCGAATGAAGCGGGAGGACTTCCAGCCTGGCTATAATCCAGCGCACGTGCGCATCCTTGAACTCACGCACTATCTCGAGAGCATCCAGGCCAGACAGTGAGTGACCGGTTGCCAATTGCTGGTCTCAACGGCGGTAGCAGGCCGTGCCCTGGTTGCGGTGGATGAAACGGACACGATCCGTGCGTTCTCGCGACGTTTCAACACTTTCTGCAAAGCCAGTTTGGTGAAACGGGCTAGCGGGTCGCTGTTGCACGGCATGCACGTTGTGATGCGATGTTTGACGTTGCTCAACACACCGAATCCCGAAACGACGCTAGATTGCAAGTAGAATCCTGATGATTGCCTTCGAGGGAGACCGCAATGTCTTACTGGTCCGCTTGTCGCGACGCTTTCCGGGGCGCGCTAACCGCGCTTTTGTGGTGCAGCGGCGCAGCTGCGGCCGATCCCGTCGATGAGTGCGGCAAGTTGAGGAACTCGCCGGAGAAGATTGCGGCGTGCACGGCGGTCATTACCAATGCAGCCTCGTCGACCCAACAAAGGGCAATGGCATTCCGAAATCGTGGCCTCGCGCGTGCGGAAGCGGCGGCCAACGAATATGCGGAACAAGATCTAACCGAGGCCTTGAAATTGAATGGGACCGACGCTGCGGCACTTGCCGGCCGGGCACGCGTTCGCATGACGCGCAAGGACACAGCTGGAGCAATCGAAGACTTTAACGTCGCGATCAATTTAAAGCCGGAGAACCCCCAGTATCTGATGGGCCGCGGTTATGCGCATCTCATCAAGGGCGATCATATTTCAGCTATCGCGGATTTCTCGGAAGTCATCCGCATCAATCCGAAGCACGCGAGCGCCTTCAATCATCGCGGGCTTGCATACCGAAAGGCCGGCGATCATACGCGTGCTACAGCAGATTACTCCACCGCGATCGAGCTCAATCCTGCCTATGCCCTGGCCTACAACAACCGTGGCTACGTCTACGAGTCGGAGGGCCGAAAGGCTGAAGCAATCGCTGACTTCGGTCGCGCGCTTGAGTTGGACAGAAGCCTTACGGGCGCTGCCGACGGCTTGAAGCGCCTTGGCGTTGCTGGGGCGTTGGCCGCCGAAACGGAGGCGCATATTCGGGACGGGAAGATGCTTGTTGAAGCGCGGTGTAGCGGTTGCCATGCAGTGGGATTAACAGGAGACAGCCCCAATCCGAGGGCGCCCCCCTTCCGCAAGCTTTTCGAGCGCCATCCCGGTCTCGCATTGCGGGACCCGCTTACTCGCGGTATTGCCGCACCGCATGAGGATATGCCGAAATTCGTGTTCACCGATCAGCAGATCGACCGGATTATCGCCTATGTGAACAGCTTCCCCGAAAACAAATGATGGTTAGCGTATGGCCCCGGTCGGGAACCATACATATCAGCGCCCTTTCCTTAGGCTTGGCTGTCCCAAAAGCAAACCTAGACAGCCGCGATATCGGCATGGCCAACCGAAGTGGCGTCTACTTCTGGTCGGGACGAACCTGTCTGTGAGGAGACGTCTGCGGCACGCAGATGCGGTTCTCGAAAACCATGGAGACGCGCTTTCGCGCGCAGGACATGCGCCGCAGCGGATTCGGTGTGCCGATAAACTTCATACTCGAACAGGAGGCGGGCGAGCAATTCCCGCGCATGGAGCGCATAGGGGGAGGCAGCGTCTATGCCGAGATCCGTATAGGTCTGGTCTAGGATGCGCTCCATGCGACGCAATTGATCGTTGTCGTACCAGCGGGCTTTCATAGCTGAGACTCCTACGCAATACGATCTGGATGATCAGACGCCCGATCAGCTGCCGAGTAAAGCGCTAAAATCTGCTCATGCTGCACATTCTGAATGATTCCTTGATGCGCTCTGAAATGGCAGGGCACACCGGGCGGCTCGCATATCGCTCGTCGTTGTCGTAGCGGACAGGGGCTTTCGCTGCTTCCCGCGCCGAGTCTCTAATAATCTCGCGTTGGGGTCACCATATGGGGGTCTATAGAGGAGCGAGATGATGCGACTTGATCGAAGATGGATACCGATTCTTGCTGCCGCTGGGGTCGCTTTAACAATGGCGCTTAGCCCACCCGCCACCGCCTCGAACGCCAAGTCCATCGCCTTGCTGGGCACCCATTTCCAGAACGACAATGAAATATATGAACCAACCAGTGCCGCGGAACGCGCGCGCCTTAAGAGGGTTGGTGAGGCGTTTACGGAACAGCTCGCCAACTCGGGCCAGTTCGTGGTGAAGCCGGTGCCTCAGGCGATGGCGGCCAAGATCGAGGCTGGCCAACCTCTTGGGGAATGTGGCGGCTGCGAACTCGACTTTGGCGCCGCGCTCGGGGTCGACGAAATTGCTTGGATCAACGTCCAGAAAGTCTCCAATCTCATCCTCAATCTGAACGTCTATATCGCCGACGTGAAGACGAAGAAGATGACATTCGTGCGCAGTGTCGACATCCGCGGCAATACGGACGAAAGCTGGTTGCGCAGCCTCACCTATCTCGTCAAGAACTACCTGCTGCCAAGCCAAGGCTGAAGCGACCCGTAAAGCCATTGACACTTCAGCAACCCGGAGCTGCCCCGCACCCTGGAAGCGGCCGCCGCGATCCTAAAAGGGCTATACGCTTACCGCACCGGCAAATACGCATACTCTTCACGGCCAGGACAGCCACTGTCCGACCAAGGCGTCGGACTTCCTCAGCGGGCTTGTGCGTGAGTTTCTGCTGGTTGAGGTCGCGGCCCTCGGCTGATGCCCATAAAGCCTCGGTAGAAGCGATACAGGCCCCTTATCCGCCCCTTCCCTTACCCAGACAAACATCGCTGTTCTGAAATTCAGGAAGATGTTTGGAAAAGAATGTTCGGAATGATCCGGTCAATGTTCAGGAGTGTTCTGTTCTATATATATACCGCTACCGATCATGCGCAGACGCGCTACCGATCCTGCGTGGCAACCGCTACCGAACATGCGAAGAGGCGCTACCGTTTCTGCGTTGGAGAGGTGGCCACCGCTACCGATCCTGCGTGGGGGCGCTACCGATCCTGCGTGGCCTGCCCGGAAAGCCTTGATAGCCGCCACGCGCTCTGACTGCCCGCGCTACCGATTATGCGGTGTTGGCGGGCTTCAAAAGGTACCATAATGGGTGGTCGCCGCACTCAGAACGGACTCGTGGCCGCGGCACAATGACGGGCATACGCTACCGAATATGCGTAGCTCATCATTGCGGCGAAACGAGAGCAGACTGAACAAGGACATAGGCGGCCAACTGCCACCGATTATGCGTTCCACAACGCGGCGTGAAACGCCTCGCCGCTACTGATTATGCGTGGCTGTTCCGTTTTACTTCAGCGGCTTGCGGGGAATGGCGAGGACCTCCGGCGTTCCTGGTGAAATGGTGCAACCGAACTCCGTCACCTGAACCGGCAACTTCGGGAACACCTCTTTGATCTCGCCTATTTCCTGAGCGAAATCCCGCTTGAAGTTGCGCATCCGGCTGTAGTTCACACCCCACTGCTCGGAAAGCGCATCCCACGAGATTGCAATCGCCTTGTTGAGGCCGTTAAAGCGGTATCCGAGCCAAAACAACAGGTCGAGCTTGCGGGGGCTGTTCGCGAAGGCCTTCACAGCATGGATGTTGATCGGCATGGCATGCTTGCTGAGCGTCTGGAAGAAC
>JAFKKW010000434.1 GCA_017304275.1 Hyphomicrobiales bacterium
CGGCCAGCCGCGCGGCGACCTTCTTGTCCATCGAGAGCAGCAGGGCGGCCACCTTCTTGGGGCCGCTCAACTCGGTCTGCTCGTTGGAATCCTCCGACCGGGTCGATCGTCTCTCGGCGTGCGCCTGGGTCATCGGTCTTTCAAGATGCCATCGTTGGAGACGAGTTCGCCTAGGCCCTCACGGACCGCTCAAAGTCGCTGCTTCCAGCGGTGCGCAATGCAACTCGAACGCTTCTTTCACGCCGGGAGCCAGACTAAAGGCTTCCGCGATTTGCCTTGAGCGAGGCTTGAGGTTGGCCGTGACCTACAACTCTCTGCCGCCGAACTTCCGGTCGCTGTTGCCGGTGTTCATCGCTCAGAACCCTCAGCCGAATTTCTGCCAGGTGACGGTCACCTTGGTGCCGACCGGAACGCGCGGATAAAGGTCCAGCACGTCCTCGTTGTACATGCGAATGCAGCCCTTGGAGGCGGCGGTGCCGATGGTCCAGGGGGCGTCCGTGCCATGGATGCGGTAGGCCGAGGAGCCAAGGTACAGCGCGCGCACGCCGAGCGGGTTCATCGGATGGCCGCCCGGCACCCAGCTCGGCAGGCGCGGGTTTTCGCGCAGCATGGTGGGGGTCGGCGTCCAGGACGGGTTGACGCGCTTGTCAGAAACGCTCGTCACGCCCGCCCAGCGGCTCTGCTCGCGCGGCACCGCGATCGGATAGCTGATCGCCTCGCCCTTCTTGTGGACCCAGTAGAGCTTACGGTCGCCGAAGGAGACGATGATCTGGCGCGGCGCGTACTGCGAGCTGAACGGGATCACGGATCGCGATCCGCCGTCCCAGAGAAACGAGAACAGGTCCTGGGCCGATGCCCGGGACGGGGCAAGAGCGGCGAGGCTCAATGCCATTGCGGACAGAAGCACCAAACGCAGTGAGCCGCAGAAGCTCGGGCTCGTGGAACGCTCGATCGTCATGCGAGAGGCCCCCTCATTTAGCCGCGCGGGATGCGCACGAAGCGGATGCCGACAAGGTGCTATCGGCGATTATCGTGTGCAAGCACGGGCTTACCCCTAATGAGGGAGAGCCCGTCGATTGTGTTGCTATTTTGCACTTATCGCGGGCAATTCAGGCGGAATATCGGCGTCAGAGAAGGCGCGGCTCGTTGGATTCCCCGCCGCGCTCGCGCTGGAGCCAGCGCTCGAGGACCGCGAGGATGTAGGTCTTATCCTCGATGGCGAGCGGTCGTTCGCGCGATATGCCGTGCCATTTCGCGAGACATCCCCGGCAGCAGGTGGCGGTGGCGTGCTGGGCGACGAAGACGGGATGGCCTCGAAACGGTGTCTGCTTGCCGTCGTTCGCCGGGTTGGCGGCGGCGAGACGCTTGTCGATGAAATCGCTCGCGTGAGCGAGGATCTCCGGCAGACCCTTCCGGTCGAGATAGGCGCGATCCGCCGCGCGCAGCGTGAAGCGGCGGCGGAAGGGCGACCTCGCAAGTCTGGCGAAAACCTCGTCGATGTCGTTCATGCAAAGTACGGCGGATGTCCACCGCTTTCAGGTGCGTGAGGGAAAGGCGATCAGCACTTTGAGGCCCGGGTTGTTTCCGGCCAAGGTCACCGTCGCGCCGTGCAGGTCGGCAATGGCGCGCACGAGGCTCAGGCCGAGGCCATGGCCGGGACTCGAGCGCTCGCGCTCCAGGCGATAGAACCTGCGGAACACGTTCTCGCGCTCGCCGTCGGGAATGCCGGGACCGTTGTCCGCGACGGTCGCGACGGGGCCGCGCTGGGATGTTCCGACCGCCAGCTCGATGGTGGTGCCTGCCGGGCAATGCTGCAGGGCGTTCTCGATCAGGTTCGCCATGAGCTGAACCAGAAGCTCGTGATCGCCGCGCACGATGGGACCTGCTTGCTGGACGCCATTCCACGCGAGATGGAAGCCCGAATCCTCGATGACCGGCTTGTAGGCCTCGATGGTGTCACCCAGAACCGTCGAAAGATCGAGATCGACGAAGCGTGCGCGGCGGTCGCCCGCTTCGAGCTGACCGATATTGAGAAGCGCCTCGAAGGTCGAGACGATGCTGTCCACCTCGGCGATGGCTTCCTCCAGCACCTCGCTCACGGCGGGGCTTGCGCCTTCGATCTCGCTCGCGCTTTCGAGCTGCTGGCGCAGGCGGGTCATCGGCCGCTTGAGGTCGTGGGCGATGTCGGTCGAGGATTGATTGGCGTTCTGCACCAGCCGTTCGAGCTGGGTCAGCATGGCGTTGATGCGCTCGCCGACCTCGTCGAGATCGTGATGGGGGAACTTCACGGGCACACGCCGGTCGAGCTCTCCCGAGGAGACGGCGGAGAGCGTGTTGGCGATATCGTCGATGCGCTTCTGGGCGCCGCGCGCCAGGTAGATGCCGGAGCCGACTCCGACGATGGCGGTGGCGAGCAGGCCCCAGCCGAGGCTGCGCATGAGGATGCCGCGTGCCTGTTGCACCTCGCGGTCGGAACGGCCGATCAGCAGCATGCCGCGCGAGACGGGTGTCCATACGGCAAAGAAGCGATCGTGGCCGGTGCCGTCGGCGGCGATGTCGGGCAGGCGGCTGCGCTCGAGCACGCGCCAACCCTGGAACGGCTTCTCGGTGCGGATGTTGCCGGCGACGAAGGTGCCGTTGGCATCGACGACGGCAAAGATGCTGTCGGTGTCGCGGACGGACTCGGCTTCGTCGGTGACGACGCTGACAAGCTCGTCAAATCCATAACGGCGATCGATGGCGAGCAGGGCGTCGCGGGTGTTCAGGACGCGGGCGTGGGCACTCTCCTCGAGCCCCGCCGCCAGCCGCACGATCAGGGTTGCGAAGATCGCCGAGACGGCGATCGTTATGATGAGCGTGAACGCGACCGCGGAGCGAACCTGCGTGCGCCGAAAGAGGTCACGAACTGTCATTGATGGAGTAGCCGCTGCCGCGGATGGTATGAATCAGCGGTTTCGCAAAGGGCCGGTCGATCTTGGCGCGCAACCGCGAGATATGCGTTTCGACGACGCTGGTGCGCGGGTCGAAATGGAACCCCCAGACCCGCTCGAGCAGCATGGTGCGGGTGACGACCCGGCCCTTGTTCCGCATCAGCGTTTCGAGAAGCACCAGCTCCTTCGGCTGCAGCTCGATCCGCTCCTGGGCGCGCGTGACCTTGCGACTCGCGACATCGAGCTCCAGGTCTCCTGCACGCAGGACGTCTCCTACCGAGCGCATCGGCGCGCGCCGGCCGAGCGCGTTGACGCGGGCCAGCAGCTCGGCGAACGCGAACGGCTTGACGAGGTAGTCGTCGCCTCCGACGTCGAGGCCCTGCACGCGATCGTTGACACCGCCGAGAGAGGTCAGGAACAGGATCGAAACGCGACTGCCGGCGGTCCGCAGCGTGCGCGCCAGCGACAGGCCGTCCATGCCGGGGAGCATGCGGTCGAGGATCACGATGTCGTAATTCTCGCGAATGGCGAGCGACAGCCCGTCCTTGCCGTCGGACACCACGTCGATGGTGTGCCCCGCCTGAACGAGGCCCTTCGACACGTACCGCGCGGTCTCCTTATCATCCTCGACGAGAAGCAGCCGCATACGTGTGGCTCCCATGGGGTCCGTTACCCCTTACTCAGCCTCTATACCATCTCACCAGACCGGCCAAGGGACGGGGCGGGCCGAAATGGCAAAAAGCCCGAACGCACAGGGCGTTCGGGCTTCGGATACCCAGCAAGGGGCGGGTACCAACCAAGGCAGTCCGCGAGGGGGGACCAATGTTCAGGAGCTGGCTGTGACGTCCCGAAGGACGCTCACTCTCAGGGACTGCCCACGCGCAGAGTAGGCAGTCAAGCTTACCCTCGTATGTCGCCTACCTTACATTTGCAGTAAGATCGGCACCGCCAGCGAACAGCCATGGTCCCTCGGTATATTGCGCAGCCGCGGCGTGAGCGGATCTCACGTCGCAGGCTTTCACTCCAGAACACCAACGGTCGTTTCAACGGGGATTCAAAAAATGACGTTTCAGTGTGTGGGTCGCCGGCTCAAGGTCGGCGCTCTCGGACTTGTTGTGAGCTTCGCGCTTTCGGGCGCCGGCTTCGCGCGTGAATGCAAGAGCGATCCGGTGGTGGCGGAAGGTCAGCCGGCGGTATCGAGGGATCTCGGCGCCTATCCGAACTCGCTTTTCGCCTGGCGGAAAGCGGTTGCGGAGAAGGTGGGCGGTGAGTTCAACTCGTGGCGGTATGCGGATGCGCGATCCGTGGACTGCAATCAGATCGATACCAAGAACGGCAAGCGCTGGGTCTGCAAGCGCAAGGCGCTTCCCTGCAAGGATACGCTCTCGACGGTGCTTTCGGGCGAGAAGCTGCAGAAGTTCGAATGCAAGAGCGAGTCCGTCTCGTCCTACGGGCGGCGCGAAAAGACGGAAGCGGAGGCGATCGAGCAATCGAAGTGGGCGTGGCGCATCGACGTGCGCAAGAGGTACGGCGAGGCCTGGGCGAAATGGGATAGCGCCACGGCCGCCGATCACGATTGCCGGAAGATCGGCGACAAGTTCCAGTGCATCGGCGTTGGGACGCCCTGCAAGGACAAGTAGGCTTCGGGGATCATGGCGGTATGTCCGGAGCTCTGTGTCGCTCCGGACATCTCCTGTTTAGGGCGTCAGGAGTCTTTGTTCTGCGTTTTCAGATAATCGATGATGAGCTTGCGCTGTGCGGCGTCGGGTATGCCGGCAAACGGCGTCATGGTGGTGTTCGACGCAAGGGACTTCGGATCGGCAATGAACTTGTCGAGGGTTGCTTCATCCCACGTGATGTCGTCCGTCAGGCCGCCCGAGTAGTTGGCGAAGCCCTTGGCCTGGCCGGCGTCATCAGCAGTCGCGGCCGGTATCGGGCAACTTGCCACCGCCGCAGCTATGAACAGTGCGCTTCGCGTCATCCAACGGAGCATCGGATCGTCTCCTCTTTTCTGAAGAGCTTCTTTCGGGAAAAACTCCGGTGAGACACGGGAGTTCCTGCCCGCGGCTACGTAGGGAGGCGTTATTCGCGGCAGGCGCATACAAGAAACTGCCGCCCGAGGGGGCAGCGGTTCTTTGCGCGTAAGTTAAAGTGAGCGGGACGACGTGGGTGTCAGCCCCAATGCGCGCGTGCCTCATTCCCGGGATGGGCGAGGTGCACGCGCTGGTCGATGCGGTCAACCCAGGCCAGCGGGATATAGTGATGCTCGCCGCCGGCGGCGGGATCATTCTTCGTCAGCTTGATGATGTCGGGACCTTCGCAATGGTCCACAGTGCCGACATGCTCGCCATCCGAGCCGACGACTTCCATGTGCTCTCTGATGTCGTTGGGATTGATCATCGCATTCTCTCCTTTTTGTTTCCGGTCCGGCATGCCGCTGCCTCCGCTCGCGTTTCGCAACGCGGCTTGTATCTCGGGCGGGATCGGCGGCCCGGGCAGCACGGATTTGGTGTGCTCGGCCGTGACCGCCTCGCTTACGGCGTTGTCGTCGATCGCAGACCTTTCGCGATCGGTGGCGCTTTCCGGGGTGCGGTTTGCTGCGCTTTTGTTATCCTTGGCGGCCATGACATGCTCTAGCGGCTCTCTTGCGCATAGCAAAGAAAACGCACGCGGAACGGGAGGGTTCCGCGTGCGTGCCGTGAAGCCGTGTGAGCCTGATTTCAGGCTTTTTTCAGCGCTGCGCCGGCAGGATCGGCGGCCGGCGCCGGGCCGCGGCGCAGGTAGTGCTCGCCGATGTTGAGGAGGATCGGCGCGGCGATGAAGATCGACGAGCTGGTCGCGAGCACGAGGCCGAACAGCAGCGTCAGCGCGAACTCACGCAACGCGGGGCCGCCGAATAAGGCCAGCGGCGCGATCGCAAGGAACAACGCCACGGAGGTGCCGATGGTTCGCGACAGCGTCTCGTTGATGCTGCGGTCGACCACCTGCCGCAACGGCTCGCGCTTCGAGCGCACGAGGTTCTCGCGCACGCGGTCGTAGACCACGACCTTGTCGTTGATCGAGAAGCCCATGATGGTCAGGATGGCCGCGATCGACGTCAGGTTGAACTCGAAGCCGGTCAAGGCCAGGAAGCCCACCGTCTTCGTCAGGTCGAGGAACATGGTGACGATGGCGCCGACCGCAAACGGCCATTCGAAGCGGAAGGTGATGTAGGCGAACATGGCGATGGCGGCGAGGCCGAGCGCCCAGAGGCCGTCGCTCAACAGCTCCGCGCCAACCGAGGGGCCGACGACCTCGACGCGGCGGATCTCCGCACCCGGTGCCGCCTTCTCGACCTCCTGACGAGCGTTGGCGATGGCCGCCTGCTGCTCCTGCGGCGTGCCGTGCGGATGCTCGAACCGCAACAGCACGTCGGTGTCGGCGCCGAAGCGCTGCACCTGGACCGGGCCGAGGCCGGCGTTCATGAGCGCGCTCTGCAGCGCCGGCGCGTCGGCAGGCGTGGGCGTCTTGGCTTCGATCACCACGCCGCCCGCGAAGTCGATGCCCATCTTGAGACCCGGATGGAAGGCGAGCCCGAGCGAGGCAAGGCTGATCAGGGCCGAGACGATCAATCCCGAATAGCGCGCGCGCATGAACGGGATAGCCGTGTGGTCCGGGAAGAAGCGCAGCTTCGTGCCGATGGTCAGCGTCTTGGGCCGCGTGCGCTTCAGCCACCAGGCGGTCAAGAGGCGCACGAGCACGATGGCCGTGAACATCGAGACGACGATGCCGAGGCTGATGGTGACGGCGAAGCCGCGGATGGCGCCGACGCCGACGACGAACAGGATCAGCATCTTGATCAGCGTCGTGAGGTTGGCGTCCATGATGGTCGTATAGGCGCGCCGGAACCCGG
>JAFKKW010000435.1 GCA_017304275.1 Hyphomicrobiales bacterium
CGCCACGATGGCCGCCGTCTGAATGGAATGGTCGACGCGTGAGCATCAGCGAGCCCAAGCGCAAAGGTTTTTTCGGCCGCATGTTCGGATCGGGCGAGACGCCCGCCGAGCCGCAACCCGAGACGCCGCGCGACGAGACGGCGGCAATCCCACCCGAGGCGGCCCCGCAGGCACCACCTCCTCCGGCACAAGACCCTCTACCCGAGCGCCCCGCACCCGAGCGCAAAGGCTGGTTCGATCGGCTCAAGTCCGGCCTCGCGAAAACCTCCTCGCGGCTGACCGAAAGCATCACCGGCCTCGTCACCAAGAAGAAGCTCGACCAGGACACGCTGGACGAGCTCGAGGACGTGCTGCTCGCCGCCGACCTCGGCATCGAGACGTCCGAGCGCATCACCAAGGCGCTCGCCAAGGGGCGCTTCGACAAGGCCATCTCCGCCGACGAGATCCGCGAGACGCTGGCGGAGGAGGTCGCCCGCGTGCTGGAGCCGCTCGCCCACCCCCTCGCCATCGACGCGACGAGGAAGCCGCACGTGAACCTCGTGCTCGGCGTCAACGGCTCCGGCAAGACGACGACCATCGGCAAGCTCGCGGCCAAGCTCGCGGGTGACGGCCACCGCGTCATGCTGGCGGCGGGCGATACCTTTCGTGCCGCCGCGATCGACCAGCTCAAGGTCTGGGGCGAGCGCACCGGCGCCCCCGTCATCGCACGCGATGTCGGCGCCGATGCCTCGGGCCTCGCCTTCGACGCCATCAAGGAAGCCCAGGCGGGCGCCTATGACGTGCTGCTGATCGACACCGCCGGACGCCTGCAGAACAAGGAAGGCCTGATGGCGGAGCTCGAGAAGGTCGTGCGCGTCATCCGCAAGGTGGACCCGACCGCGCCGCACGACGTGCTGCTCGTGCTCGATGCCACCACCGGCCAGAACGCGATACAGCAGGTGGACGTGTTCCGCGAGCGCGCTGGCGTCACCGGCCTTGTCATGACCAAGCTCGACGGCACCGCTCGCGGCGGCATCCTGGTCGCCATCGCGGCCAAGCACGGCCTCCCCATCCACGCCATCGGCGTCGGCGAAAGCGTCGACGACCTGCAATCTTTCTCTGCCAAGGATTACGCCCGTGCCATCGCCGAACACTGATGCCCCGCCGCCGGAAGGTGGGACCGAAAACGGTTCGGCCGCAGCGACTGAGATCAAGGGTCACGCACCGCACATGAGCCCCAAGAAACGTCTCTATCCGTTCAACGCCGAACAGACGATCAACATCCTGAGCGAGTTCGGCCCGCTGGTGACGATGTTCGTCGTCAACGCGGCGTACGGCATCAATGCCGGCACCTGGGCGCTGATCCTGACCACCATCGCGGCCATTGTCGCCATGGTCTACATGTTCCACCGCCCGCCGATCTTCCCGCTCATCGCCTCGACGGTGACCATCGCATTCGGCTCGCTCACCCTGATCACGCACGACCCGATGTGGGTGCAGATCAAGGTCACCATCTTCAACGCGCTCTTCGCCGGCTTCCTGTTCTCGAGTTTCTGGCACTACAAGGGACCGCGTCAGCTCCTGAGCGAGCTCGGCCCCATCGCCTGCATGCTGCTCGTGAGCTGGGCCATCGGCTTGCAGACCGGCGTGCTGACGCTGTTCGGACTGATGGCCATCTCGCTGGTCGCAGCACGCGGACGCCTCTCGGATCTCGACTGGGTGACGGTCGGTATCGCCTCGGTGTTCTTCGCGCTCGACATCGTCGCTCACGACACCATCTGGCTCAAGACCAACCTGATCGTCTGCAGCGCGCTCGCGGTCGGCTTCGCCCTCGGCGCGATGATCATGCGCGAGAACTTCTTCCAGTACGTCTTCGAGAAGACGTTCCATTACACACAGGAAGGCTGGGATCTGTTCACACGCAGCTTCGCGTGGTTCTTTGTCTTCACCGCCGTCGCCAACGAGATCGTGCGCCTGACGTTCAAGGACGACCAAGTCTACAATATGCTCGGCCAGGCGATGACCGGCGTCGACATCTGGATCGCCTTCAAGCTCTTCATCATCCTGCCGTTGAGCGGCCTCTATGCCTGGCTGCTGACCAAGTGGATGAGCAGGCACCACCTGTGATCGAGAGAGGGACCGGCATCGAATTCGACCATCGGCGGACCGTTTCTTTCGCCACGATCGCCGTTTATGGTCGCACGCGTCTGGATCCCGGCCGTCCATGCGGAGCATGGCTTCGCCATGAAGCCGGGATGACGTTACCGAGAACGCGGAACTGAAAAGGCGAACCGCCTGAACGCACAGTCACCCCGACGGAGGTCGGGGTCCAGATACGTCTCACGAGAAGACGCGCCAGCCCAACGGACATAGGGACCATGAGCCAGACCGAGACGACCAAGACCGCGACGTCCGAGAGCGGCACGCAGCAGCTCTTGAAGTTCATCGTCGAGCTCGGGCCGCTCGTCGTATTCTTCCTGACCAACGCCCGCGCCGGCATCTTCTGGGGCACCGGCCTTTTCATCGCCGCGACACTGATCTCGCTCGCCGCCTCCCGCATCCTGTTCGGACGCATCCCGGTGATGCCGCTCATCACCGCCTTCGTGGTGGTGATCTTCGGCGGCCTCACGCTGCTTCTGCAGGACGAGCTGTTCATCAAGCTGAAGCCCACCATCGTCAACGGCATCTTCGCGACGGTTCTGTTCGGCGGGCTCTACTTCGGCAAGTCTCTGCTGAGCTATCTCTTCGGCGATGTCTTCTCGTTGACCGAGGAAGGGTGGCGCAAGCTCACCTTCCGCTGGGCGTGCTTCTTCGTCTTCCTGGCGCTTCTGAACGAGCTCGCCTGGCGTCTGCTCACCACCGATCAGTGGGTGACGTTCAAGGTCTTCGGCATCATGCCGATCACGATGGTCTTCGCCATCTCCCAGGTCGGCCTCCTGCAGCGCCACGGCCTCGAAAAGCCCGAAGAAAAGTAGCACTCAGCACACAGCGAACCCCCAACCCCGCACCATGGCCGGGCTTGACCCGGCCATCCAGGACCAAGCGCTCAAACGCATGGACAAGCTACCCTGGATGGCCGCCTCAAGGGCGGCCATGGAGATTGGGGAGAAACCTGCGACCTACGATAGGAGACGGCAGCCTAAGCCGCCGCCTTCGCCTTGAGCAGGTTGCGCGCGATCAGCGTCTCTGCGATTTGCACCGCGTTGAGCGCCGCGCCCTTCAAGAGGTTGTCGGCCACGATCCAGAGCACGAGCCCGTTCTCGACCGTCGCGTCCTCGCGGATACGCGACACGTAGGTCGCATACTCGCCCGCAGCCTCCACCGGTGTCACGTAGCCGCCCGGCTCCCGCTTGTCGACCACGAGCACGCCCGGCGCATCGCGCAGGATCTCGCGCGCCTCGTCCGCCGTGATCGGTCGCTCGAACTCGATGTTGACCGACTCCGAATGCCCGACGAATACCGGCACCCGCACGCAGGTCGCCGTCAGCTTGATCTTCGGGTCCATGATCTTCTTGGTCTCGGCGACCATCTTCCATTCCTCTTTCGTGAAGCCGTCCTCCATGAAGACGTCGATGTGAGGAATGCAGTTGAACGCGATCTGCTTCGGGAACTTGGTCGGCTCGACTTCCTGGCCGGGCACATACTTGGCCTTGGTCTGCGACCACAATTCGTCCATCGCCTCCTTGCCGGCGCCCGAGACGGACTGATAGGTCGAGACGACGACGCGCTTGATGCCGGCCGCGTCATGCAGCGGCTTCAGCGCCACCACCATCTGCGCCGTCGAGCAGTTCGGATTGGCGATGATGTTCTTCTTCGTGAAGCCCGTGACCGCATCCGCGTTCACCTCGGGCACGACGAGCGGCACGTCCTGGTCATAGCGCCAGCACGACGAGTTATCGATCACGACGCAGCCGGCAGCCCCGATCTTGGGGCTCCACGCCTTCGATACGGACGAGCCGGCCGACATCAGGCAGATGTCCGCCTTCGAGAAATCGAACTGCTCGAGGTCCTGACATTTGAGCGTCGTGTCGCCGCACGAGACCTCGGTGCCGAGCGAGCGGCGCGAGGCGATCGCATAGATCTCATCCGCGGGAAAGCGGCGCTCGGTGAGCACGTTCATCATCTCGCGCCCGACATTACCCGTCGCGCCGACGACAGCGACTTTGTAGCCCATGGTTCAGGGTCCCTTTGAAGCAGATTGGCGCCGTAAATCCGGCGCAACGCAAGGATGGTTCCTAAAGGGAAACGGCCCAACTAGGAAATATCCTAGGCGGGCTTCACTTACGCGCGCCAGCCCCCCCTTTCAAGGACCAATTCACCGCCTGCTTCCCGGCGGTAGACAACCTCCTGCGAGATTTTAAGCGTGTCTAGACATCGGCCTCCGCCGGTGTGACGTTGTTTTTATCGACAGCGTACGCCCCCAATTCAGCGTCATCCCGGCTTCATGACGAAGCCATGCTCCGCATGGACGGCCGGGACCCAGACACGTGGAAGAAGATCGGTGAAGTCGCCTCTCGTGAGGCCGATCGGGGGAAACCTGGCGGCTCGCTTTTGACATGCCGGTCCGCATCACCTTAGCTCGTGGCCCGTTTCCGATCAGAAGGTTGCCCGTGCGGACACCTCCCTCCCTCGCCTCTCCACCGACCGTTTCCGCCGATCCCGTCTGGCCCGACGGCATCACGCCGACGGACGAGTTCGCAACCGCGCTCGCCTTCGTTCGCGAGGGCGACGGCCACCTGTTCGTGACCGGCCGCGCCGGAACCGGCAAATCCACGCTTCTGCGGGCCCTCCGCAACGCCACCGACGCCGAGCTCGTGGTCGTCGCCCCGACCGGCCTCGCCGCCGTCAACGTCGGCGGCCAGACCATTCACTCGTTCTTCGGCCTGCCGCCGCGCCTGATCCGCTCCGACGACATCCGGCGCAGCCGCAACGGCCAGGTCATGCGCAAGCTCAAGTTCCTCGTTATCGACGAGGTCTCGATGGTGCGCTCGGACCTGATGTGGGCCATCGACCAGTCGCTACGCGTCAACCGCGGCCGCCCGCGTGAGCCGTTCGGCGGCGTGCGCCTCGTGTTGTTCGGCGACTTGCATCAGCTCCCGCCCGTCGTGCAGGAGGCCGAGGTGGCGGCCCATCTGCACGAGGAGCTCGGCGGACCGTTCTTCTTCTCCGTGCCCGCCTTGCGCGAAGGAGCGGGAACCACACTCCTCGAGCTGACGCATGTGTTCCGCCAGAGCGACGAAAGCCTGATCTCGGTGCTGAACCGCATCCGCGACGGAGAAGCCGACGAGGATGATCTGGCGGAGCTCAATCAGCGCGTCGCGCCGATCCGCACCCTCGGCGAGGGAGAGAAATTCGTCATCCTGACGCCGACCAATGCCGCCGCCCAGCGCATCAACACCGCCTACCTCGACGCCCTCCCGTGACGAGCACACACCTATGAAGCCGGGATTACGGGCGATTTCACCCAGGCATCGCATCCGACCGACAGCGCGCTGACGCTGAAGACCGGCGCCAAGATTATTCTCCTCCGCAACGATCCCGACCGACGCTGGGTCAACGGCACCATCGCCCGCATTTCCCGCCTCGAGGATAAAAAGGTCTTCGTCGAGGTTGCAGGCCGCGAGCACGAGCTCGAGCCCGCAAGCTGGGAGCAGCGCCGCTACGCCTACGACAAGGACCAGGAGAAGATCGTCGGCACCGTCGCCGGCACCTTCAAGCAATACCCGGTGCGGCTCGCCTGGGCGCTGACGATCCACAAGGCCCAGGGTCTCACGCTGGATAACGTGTATATCGACCTCGGCCGCGGCACCTTCGCCCACGGCCAGGCCTATGTCGCTTTGTCGCGGTGCCGGTCGCTGGAGGGTCTCGCCCTGGCCCGAAAGCTCGCGCCGCGAGACATTCTGTTCGACCGCGCGGCCATGGGATACCGCGATCTGTTCCCCTCTCTTCAGCCATAAGACGATGTTCTGATTGGCGATTTCGCACATGCGAGATAAACGGCGTCAACGACACCCTGCCGCGTAGGGGAAAATTCCCAGGGAATGGGCATTTGACCTGGATCAAGTCGCTCTACCGCGCAGCAACATATTTTTATGTTGCACTGCAAAAATACGATGCTATGGTGCGCCTCGAAAGTTCGGAGCACTCGCGCGGGCTGCACGCATTACGTGGCTTGAGCACCGGCAAGTGTTCCTCTCCCGCCAAAATCAAGAGTCCAAAAGGAGCATTGCCGTGAACGACTTTACCCGCCAGACGCAAGAGTTCTTCTCCGCCGCCAAGGATGCCCGCATCCCCGAGCAGGTCCAGGCCATCGCCGAGGACAGCGTCGCCAAGGCCCGCGAGACCTACGACAAGTTCTCGACCGCTGCCAAGGACAACGCGAAGGCTTTCGAGGAAGTGACCGTCGCCGCGTTCGCAGGCGCCAAGTCGATCAGCGACAAGGTCCTGAAGAACACCGAGAGCAACACTGAAGCGGCCTTCGAAGCCGCCAAGGCGCTGGCCCGCGCCAAGACGCTTCCGGAGCTGATCCGCCTCCAGTCGGGCTTCGTCCAGCAGCAGTTCGCCGTCGCCGGCGCCCAGTCGAAGGAGCTCTTCGACCTCTCGACCAAGTTTGCCCAGCAGACGATTGAGAGCCTGAACGCCGCTGCCACGAAGACCTTCGAGCAGATGAAGAAGGCCGGCTGATCGGCAAGGCGCAACGATCCTGCATAGGATCATGAGCGCCTGTCCTGACCTGGAACAGAAAGCGCCCGGCGATCTCCACGCCGGGCGCTTTTTTTGATGTCCGCAGGCCGGATCGCCTTCCGCCGCCAAAAATTCCCGGTATAGTGGAATGATGT
>JAFKKW010000436.1 GCA_017304275.1 Hyphomicrobiales bacterium
GACACCGCACCGGGGCAACAGCCGCCCCGGCCCCCGGCAAGCGGGCAGCTTATCCCCTGACATAAGCTAGCGGCCCGCCACCCCCCATCAGCGCACGGCCCCGCGCACTCGACACCCGCCACGGCCTTATGGCCGGGCAGGGTCATGCGCGTTCCGGCTTTAAGCCAGGCCGCCACTTCACAACACAGTCGAAACAGCTATGGAGGATCCAATTGAGCAAACCCATCACAGGGCGCGGCGGCCGTCCCATCAAACAGAAGGACGAGAAGCGCTGCATTCAGATCAATATCCGCATCACCATCGCGGAGGATCACTATTTCCGCCAGCAAGCGGCACAAGCGGGACTCACCGTCGCCGAATACCTCAGAAAGGCCGGATTGAATCTCGTGATCTCGGTGCCGCGCCCTATGGCAGACGCGCAACTGATCCGCGAAGTCAACGCCATCGGGGTGAACATCAACCAGATCGCCCGTGCCGCCAACCGGGGTCAGGACCGGCGCGACTTCTGGCAGAATCTCGCCGACAAAGTGGCCAACACGCTTGATGAACTGGTCAAGAGGTCGGCTTGAACCCGCGCATCCTGCATGGGCGCTCGTTCAAAGGCGCCGCCGCCTACCTTTTGAAAGGCCCCAAGCACGAGCTCAACACCAAGAGAGTTGCGTGGACGATGACGCGTAACCTGGCCACCGAGAACCCGGAAACCAGAAAAACATCGTCAAGCATCTCGTGCTGACGTGGCACCCCGAGGAAAAGGACACCCTCACGCGCGAGGATATGGAGGCCGCCATCGAAGGCGCGCTCAAATCCTTGGGCGCAGAAAACCAGCAGGCGTTGATCATCTCCCACAACGATACCAAGCACCCCCACGTTCATATCCTGATCAACCGCACCCTCGACAACGGCACGCTGCTGGACGATTCCAACGAATGGAACAACCTGTCGGCCTGGGCGCTCGAATATCAGCGCCAACGCGGACAGCACTATTCACCCCAGCGCGAATTAAACGCCGAGGCCCGCGCCCGCGGCGAAAAAACCAAATATCGCCCGGTCCCGCGTCACATCATCGATGCTGAGAAATTCATCCGGCAATCGGCCAACGACAATCCCGATCGCCGCCTCCAGCTGCGCCACAAGCACCATGCGCTGGCCAAAGAGCAGGCCAACCGCTCGCACAGCCTCAAAAAGCGCCACACGACACAGTGGGACACGCTGCAACAGAATTTCCTGCAAAACCGCCATGCCATCCGCGAACAAGCCCGGAAAGGGCAGGCGGCGGCGCGGGTGCAGATCATTGAGACGTTCCGGCCCCAGTGGCGGGCCTTGAAAGAGGCCGAGATCACCGAACGCAGCCAGTTCGAGGCGCGCGAAAAATCCACCTTCGGGCGGCTGTCCAACCTGTTCCGCAACGTCGACATCGCCCATTCCGCAGCCGACGGCCCGCGCCCCTCCATCCTGACCCAGCTCTGGCGCGGGATCGGAAACGCGGCCGAACGCCAGACCATGTTCGACAAGCAGCTCGCCCAACGCCGCCAGGAGCTCGAAACACGCCAGCGCAAGGCCATCAGGGCAGCCATGCTCCCTGTCGTCGCCGCCTATAAGATGGAATCTGAAACCGCGATCATCGAGTACCGGCGCGCGCGCAGCGACCTTTCCTTCATCCAGCGCGGCGAGCTCGCCAAGAACAAAGCCGAATGGCACCAGCTGATCGCGCGCCGCAAAACCGATCTCGAACAGCTGGCCCTCTCGCTCGAGCGCACCCAGGGCTTCAACAAGGCTGCAAACCCGCAGTCCTTCCTGGACAAGCTGCGCAACCGCGCCGCCGATTTCCGCGCCGATCGCGATCCGCCAGGGCCGTCCAATGACAATGAGCAAGACCAGGAGATCGAATGACCCAACCGGTATCCAGCAAGAGCACTATACAAACTCCACCAGATCCTTTTCCGATTACGGATCGATTTCGATCGTAAGCCGCTTCACCACCGGGACGGCCACCTTCCGGTGCTTCACCACCTTCACCTCTACAAGCCCGGCATCCACCAGCTTGCCGATCGTCCGCGTCACATTCGGAGCTGCGCGACCTGACAGCTTTGCAAGCTCGGCCAGGGAGCCCGGCTTGTTGTTACGAAGCAACGCCAATAGCGCCCGGTTTTCCGGCGTCAGCAGCCTCAGCAACGCCTCGACCGAATTAAAACTAAGCTTCCCGGCATCCGCAGGCGCTTTCTTTTCTCCCCTCGCTACGGCCTTCATCTCTTCCCGCAACGAGGAAAGCTTCTGAATCTTGTATTTTCCCATCACTTTCTCCTCTCTGTAATTTTGACAATCTCTGCGACTTCGTGGGCGTCCCCTTTTTGATCTCGAACTTCAGAAAGCAGCCATCCTCAAAATAATGCCTCCGACCATCAAACCCGAGTAAGAACTCAAGAGTGTGATCCGGTTGCTTCTTACTCTTTATCTTATCCTCATAGGATAATATTAGCGCAACCCAACGCTGCCTGTCAAAAATCTGGCTCTTCGCCCCCAGATCCGAATAAACCTCGCTCACTCCGGCTCTGCCAGCGGCACCGCTCCGCCGGGATACATCGCCTCGTACAGCAGCTTGGAGGTTTCATAGTCCCGGCGCGCATCAGCATGATCGATGGCAAGATGGCCTTGATGGTCGCGCAGCCACGGATTGGCCGAATGATGACGCAGCGCCTCGCGGATATAGTCCGCGCTGCCATTAAATGCCGCCGTATGCAGCGGCGTAAACCCGTCCTCGAAATCAGCCTCATCCAACCGCTTGCCGGCCGAGAGCGCCTCGCTCAATTCAGCGACATCATTCGCGCGGGCCGCCCTAAACAGGTTCGGCTCTTTCCGTTTCGGCCCTTCTTTGGATTGCGCGCGCGGCTTCAACACGGCCGATACCCAATGGCAAACTTATCGCGTAATTCCAGCAGAGATACGTACTGCGGCCCTCTCTCCGACACCTGAACAAACCCCGCCAGAGGGTCGGATCGCGGCCGATCGATCCAGTATGTCGTCGATTGCGAAATAATCTCGACGCCCAACTGCCTGAACAGCTCCACGCCCTCAGCCGGCCAGGCGATAGCCGCGTTCACCGGAATGGACGCATCCTGCTCCTCCGCTGCTGTTGGGAATAGAAACACCCGCGGATTAAAATGACGCGGCAGGAACGAGGTCAGCATGGACTGGGACACGCTTGCCCCTGTCGGACTGCTGAGAGCAAGGCTTGCCGAAGCCCCCGGCGTGCGCATCGGAGATCCAAGCCCGTACCGCTCAAGCACGATGAACCCCGAATAGAGGTAGATCAGCCGCGACGAGAGCGTATCGAAGCGGCGCAAACACTCCAGGGCAGTTGTTTGCACGCTTCCAGAGCGCAACGGCCCGGCCTCAAGACCGGGCGGGATCACGCAGGCAACGACATCGACCGGGCTGATGTTGCCCTTGAACGCATGACAGAACAGCAGCAGCAGGTATTGGCGTTCGAATGACGGGTCATCTCCCTGCGGCCGGCAATAGGCTGCAAAAATCGTGCTGTCCAAAATCCTGGCCAGCTCGCTTTGAAAACCCGAGGGCTCATTGCCCTGAAATGCGTTCTGCGGATGGTAGAATATCGCCAGACATTCGCGATGATACTCCCGCTTCGCGCTCGACACCTCGCGCTCGACCACATCCAGCAAGCCATTCACCCTCAGGCCGCGAATGAAACGATCGATGTATTGAAACTTCGGATCCGTCGGCAGATGGCTGTTCTTGGGATTGTACCAGCCCTTGAAGTCATCCAGCCGCACCAGGTCACTCCGTGGCCGATCGACCTTCACGCCATAGCCCGAACGCTGCTTTGCTTCGGCCACCAGCGCGTCTTCGCGCGCCATGATCCGGTCACGGATCGCCAGCCAGCCAACGGCCTTTCCGCTCTCCTTCGATAGCTGGTTTTTGTAGCGCAGCAGCAGATCCATGTAGTGCCGCTTCAGACCGTCCGGAAAATAGACGAGCGCCGGATCGACCGGCTTTTTGACCCCAGCTTCGCCCCCCTGCCCGCCCCGAAGGGTAACAACCTTACCCTTCGCGCCGGAGCCATCTGACCTTTCACTCGCAGTCATCGATCGCGCCTTTTTACGAAGGAAATCAGATCCATGACGCGCAAACCCCTTCCGGTTCCGGCACCCGTTTTCGACAAGGCCCAGAACCTGTCGCTGGCCGCGCAGTACCACGCCACGCGCGCCCCCCGCCTCCTGGATCAGCTGGTCAAGAACCACACCGGCCTGGTCGTCAGATTAGCCAAAACCTTTGGCCGTTACGACATCTCGCTGGATGACATCATCTCCGAAGGCACGCTCGCCCTCGTTCAGGCCATCCACGCCTTCGACCCCGCCAAGGCGGGCGACGCCTCCTTTGCGACCTACGCCACCTATTGGATCCGCACCGCCATCAAAGATTACATCATGCGCAACCACAGCATTGTGGCCGTCACCCCCACGGGCGACACCAAGCGCGCGTTCTTCCGCGTCCGCTTCGAGCGCAACAAGCTGGCCGAAGCCAACGCCGGCGTCCTTCCCCACGATTATCAAAAGACCATTGCTGACAAGCTCGGCATCTCCATCGCCACCGTCAGACTTGTCGAAGCGCGTTTGGCCCGCGATGTATCCGCAGACGCGCCCCTGCCCTACGCGGAGGACGGGACTCTCGTGGAAACTTTCTCCTCCACCGATCCCGTCCTCGAGCCTGCCCCAACGCCCGAGGATCTGGTTTCAGACATCCAGGAGCGTGACTATCTGCGCTCGCTCATCAAAGGCCTGACCGACCGCGAGCGTCAGATCGTAACCGAACGCGTCCTCGCCCCCGATCCGCCGACCATCGCGCGCCTGGCTGAAAAGCTCGGAATCACACCGCAGCGTGTTCACCAGCTCGAAACCCGCGCGCTCAAAAAGCTGAAGGCGGCATCGACCGGCTTGATCTCGATCGAAGCTCCAACTACGGCAAGACACACCGATGCCTAAGCACCCGCGCCCATGCCCACCGGCGTCCTCGAGGCCAGCATCCCGGCATGAACCTCTCGGCCGCTGCCTCGCTTGCGCCCGGGCGTCGTGCGCGGGCCGAGATCAAGTTCGCGCTCTTGGGCAAAGCGATCGACGATCGCGAACACCTGACTGCGCAGCTCTGTGGGTACCACCATCAGCTCGCAATCAAGCGCTTTGCTCATGTCCAGCACCAGGCCCAGTGACAACCCTGTTGTCCCGACCTCGATCCGTGACAGCTGCGCCTGTGCCGAACCCACGTCACGACACAGATCCTGCTGCGATTTTTTGCGGATTACCCGCCAGCGCGTCAACGAATTGACCAGCTTCGTCCGTTCTTTCACGGCTCTTTTTTTCCATGCACTCATTATGATTTTCCCTCAATTATTAGTTGCACATGGTTTATATTACCAGAAAATGGCAAGCGACTTCAAATAAAGCACGCCTTTGTATGTAGCCAATTCAACCCCAACCATAAATTGACATAACCAAAAACACGCCAACAAATCTTGACCGCGGCCGATTCTTCCGCGTCAATCCCTCTATGAACCCCACGCCGTTCCCCGCCCCGCCTGAACTCCATAAGGCCATCGATTTCTGCTTTTACAAAATGTGTTGGGAAACGGCCCCCAGCCACATCATATCCCAATACCCGCACCTGGCGCGTCAGATCGATTTCAGCGCCATAGCCGCCTATCTAGCGGCCCAAAGTCCTGCCATCGAATACATCAGCCCCTACTTCCCCCGACATCGCGCCGAAGATCTCTGCCGCTATAAAATGACCCATGGCTGGGCCAACCGTCAGATTGCAAACGCATTCCCCAACACCGCAGCCCTTGCCGACCTTCCCACCCTGCGGAGCCGCACACTCGCTCTACATCGCAGCCATATCCGTTACCTGATCGCCTTGAAGGCCCGCATATCAAATCCTGCCTCCCTCGACGACAAGATCGCCGCCACCCGAAAAATCGGCAAGATCATCGCAGCCAACGGCTGATCCCCCTCGCCGACTGCTCGCCCGCCATGTCGGCGGCCGCCCAAGCACCAGCAATCGCAATAATCCTATCTAGAGAAAGAGGGACAGGGCTTCCGACGCGCATAGTGGTCGCTTGCCTCGCTATTCCAATTGCACCTGGAATCTTGCGAAACAGGCAAATCACAGCAAAAGCTTGACTTTTGCCGGCATTTGTAGCTACAATAAAGCTATACCTATGGAGGAACCACAACATGACAGCTGACGCCGTAGTTCGCGCCCGCATCGACAAAAAGGTGAAGGCCAAGGCTGCTCGTGTCCTCGAGCAGATGGGGCTTACCGTATCCGATGCGATCAGGCTTATGATGATCCGCACTGCTTCTGAAAAGGCTTTGCCGTTTCAGGTCAAGGTGCCCAACGCCAAGACCAGAGCAGCCATGAAAGAAGCCGAAGGCGGCAAGCTCAAGACAGCGCGAAATTCCCGGGATCTGCTGGTCGATTTGAATGCGGACGATTGAATACACCAACCGGTTCAAGCGTGACTATCGCCGCGAGAAGCGCGGTCAATATCGTAACATCGACAGGTTGATTAGCGACGCCGTTGATCTGCTAGGCTTGGACGCCACGCTGCCGGATCGGTACCGAGATCATGGCCTCACTGGAAAATGGGCAGGCTAAAGAGACTGCCACCTCAAGCCTGATCTGGTTCTGATTTACCGCTATCTACCGGGTATCCTTCAGCTGGTGCGCCTCGGTTCGCATTCAGAATTATTCGACTGAATTCCCGCGCCGCCCAAGCACCGGCAATCGCAATAGTCCTATCTAGAGAAAGAGCGCAGTGCGCCTTGCACGGCTTTGCCGAGCAAGGCAGAAAAGAGTTTTTCTTGCATTATCGCAATAAATTATGCAATGCCAATTCATCGCCAACAATTACGGAGAAGATCCAGAAAGAAACCTCGCTATGTCTATACGACTTTTTATTTCGTCTTTAACTGCTGCATTCACTGCCGGCACCGCATTCGGATTGGCTATCGACCAGACGATCACCAAAGCCCACGAGGCCTACAACCAAGCTGAAATACAATCCTTCCACCAAGATAAACCCGCATCCGAAACGCCCGAAGCACCCGGCAGCAGCTTGGAATGCCGAGAGTCATCCACCGGCGTGCATCGATGCTGGCCCAAGGCCGCGGCGCCCGATCCCGATCAGGATCTCACCTGCATCGAATCCGGCGACCAATCCCTGTGCTTCACGACACCACCCGCCAAAGGCCCAAAGCTCGGCCTCTAAGACTTGCTGCGCCCGTGCCCTCAAAACGCACGGGCCCGCTTTCCCCCCGTTACCGCAACACCAGACCTTCACTCGGAAAACCGCACGCGCCCGTCCGGATACATCGCCTCGAAC
>JAFKKW010000437.1 GCA_017304275.1 Hyphomicrobiales bacterium
CGCCCTGTCCGGCAATCGAGACGCTCGACGCATGGCGCCGGGAGAAACGCGAGGACGGCGCCCCTGCGCTGATCGGGGTGCGGATTGCAGCCAGCGCCCCGGCGGGTCAGGACAACACCGGACCCTGCACCGCCCATACCGTCGAATCCGACCTCGCGTGGGAGCGCCTCACGACACCAACCGGGGTCGATTTGTCGGACCCTGGAACGGGTTGCATCTCAATCGTCCGCCTCGGCAAATAGGATGGAGCGGATTTGACCTGCTCCGTTCCGCCCCATGGCATAGTTCGTCAGGGACCCGCTATACTCCGTCGACGACGAGACCTGCCGGCAGCCAGCGGATACCGCCCATGGCATTTCGATTTCGAGTGGACGAGCCCGTCGAGCACGGGTTTCGCCGTATCGGAGCAGAGCAGATCGAGCGCGCGCGCCGCCAGCTCCAATCCGGCACCGATGCGGCAGGCGCCGTGCACGAGACCCGCAAATGCCTGAAACGCATCCGCGCGTTGCTGCGCCTCGCCCGCGTCGGCTTGGGAGATACCGTCTTTCACGCCGAGAACGCCCGCTTCCGGGCCATCGCCGGCACGCTCGCCGCGGCCCGTGACGACTACGTCCTCCTCGAAACCGTCGTCAAGCTCACCGCCGAAAGTGACGGCCCGGCGACCAGCCTTGCGCTGAGACGTTTCAAGGAGGTCGTCGTCGCCGATCGCCCCGCCGAGGCAGCCGCCACCGCGGACCATCGGGCCGAGGCCGACACAGCCCTCGAGCGCGCCGCGCGTCGCTTCAAGCGCCTGCGCCTCGAACCCGATACCTTCGCCACGCTCGAGCAAGGACTGGTGCGCAACTACCGCAAGGGGCTCGCGCGCCGCGACGCTGCTTATGCCGAAAACACCGACGAGGCGTTCCACGACTGGCGCAAGTGCGTACAAGCCCGCTGGCGGCACATGGCGCTGCTGTCGCGCGCCTGGCCCGCAATGTTCGAGGCGGAGGTCGAAGCCGCCCGCAGCCTGTCGCAGATCCTCGGCCACGATCACGATCTGGCCCTCTTGCGCGCCAAGCTCGCGCTGCTTCCGCCCGACGCGCTCCCTCGGGGTGACGCGCACGAGATCGAGACCCTGATCACCACCCGGCAGAAGGCGCTCCGCCACGCCGCGTGCCCGCAGGGCGAGGTGCTCTTTGCCGAACGGCCGAAGGCGCACGGTCGCAGGATATCCGGCATATGGCACGGCGCCACCGCCGCGATCCGGGCCGAAGCGGAGACCTCCAGCACCGAGCCCAAAGCCGATAAAAGGCTGCGCGCCAAGGCGCCCGCCGCTCTCCGTGATTGAACAAAGAAAGCCCGCTAGATATTGAAGCCCGCGAACATCGAAAGAGAGGCCATGCTGAAGCAGGTTGAAGACGCCGGAGCACCGGAAAACTACCGCACGCCGGAAGGCCCCGTCCCGGCCTCGAACGATCGCGTCGGCGTGCTGCTGCTCAATCTCGGCACTCCGGATGGCACCGACTACTGGTCCATGCGCCGCTACTTGAAGGAGTTCCTGTCCGACGAGCGCGTCATCGAGGAGCCGCGGTGGAAATGGTGGCCGATCCTGAACCTGATCATCCTCACCGTCCGCCCCGGCCGTAAGGGCCGTGACTACGACACCATCTGGAACAAGGAGCGAGACGAGAGTCCGATCAAAACCATCTCGCGCGGGCAGGCGGAAAAGCTCGCTGCACGCTTCGCCGGGACTCCCAAGGTGGTCGTGGACTGGGCCATGCGCTATGCCAATCCGACCACGGCGAGCCGCATCGAGGCGCTTGTCGCCGCCGGCTGCGACCGCATCCTGCTGGTGCCGCTCTACCCGCAGTACGCCGCCGCCACCACCGCGACCGCCGCCGACCAGGCCTTCCGCGCGTTGATGAAGATGCGCCGCCAGCCCGCCGTCCGCATCGCGCCCGCCTACTTCGACGACCCGGTCTACATCGACCGCATTGCCCGCTCCATGAAGGCGAGCCTCGCCAAGCTCGATTTCGAGCCCGAGCGCATCATCGCGACCTTCCACGGCATGCCTGAGAAATACTACGAGAAGGGCGACCCCTATTATCCGCAGTGCCTGCGCACATCTGTTCTCGTGCGCGACGCATTGGGCTGGCCCGCCGATCGCTGGCTGACCACCTTCCAGTCCCTCTTCGGCAACGACCCGTGGCTGCAGCCCTACACGGACAAGACCGTCGAGCGTCTGGCCGCGGAAGGCGTGAAGCGCCTGGCCCTCGTCGCGCCGGGCTTCTCCGCCGACTGTCTCGAAACGCTGGAGGAGCTCGACGGCGAGAACCGCCACATCTTCGAATCCGGCGGCGGCGAGAGGTTCGCCTACCTTCCGGCCCTCAACGACAGTGAGGACGGCGTCGACGTCATCGAGGCCATCGTGCGGCGCGAGCTGCAGGGCTGGCTCTAGAAAGGTCAGCAAACGCGCGCGACCTATCTGGACCCCGGCTTCCGCCGGAGTGACGTCAAAATTGGACTGCCCACTCGTCACAACTCAAACGGCATCCCGGCGTCATGGCGGAGCCATGCTCCGCATCGACGACCGGGATACAGACACGTCACCGCACGGCCCAAGCGTCGCCTACCCGACGCCCGAGCGGACACGGCTCGACCCGGCCAGAAGCAGAGACACGCAAATGTTGTATGTCCCCGCCCTTCGCAAGGACGACGCCACCGCCGTCAGCTCCTTAGGGGACAGCAATCGGTAATGATCCCGTGAAATGATCGCTGACCGCGCCCTCAAACATCCGTAGTTTGTGCGTAAACGCGACGTGCTCTGAATGTCTGGGAAGGAAAGGAACGTTTCCATGTACGGCGGCTTCGAGGTCTTCGGCCTGCTCTTGATTGTCCTTGCGGCTGCTGTTCTGTGGTCGACGGTAAAGGTGGTGCCCCAGGGCTATCACTACACCGTCGAAAGCTTCGGCCGCTTCACCCGCACCCTGCATCCGGGCCTGCATTTCCTCGTCCCCGTCGTCGAGCGCGTCGGCCATCACGTCAACGTCAAGGAGCAGGTGATCGAGATCCCGAGCCAGGACGTCATCACGCGCGACAACGCCATGGTGCGCGTCGACGGCGTCGCCTTCTTCCAGGTATTGAACGCCGCCAAGTCGGCCTACGAGGTCGACAACCTGGAGAACGCCATCGTCAACCTGACCATGACCAACATCCGCACCGTGATGGGCTCCATGGACTTGGACGAGTTGCTCTCCAACCGCGACAAGATCAACGCGCAGCTGCTGAACGTCGTCGACCACGCCACCGAATCCTGGGGCGTCAAGGTCACGCGCATCGAGATCAAGGACATCGCGCCCCCGCGCGACCTCATCGACGCCATGGCGCGGCAGATGAAGGCCGAGCGCGAGAAGCGCGCCCAGATCCTGGAAAGCGAAGGCCTGCGCGCCGCCGCGATCCTGAAGGCGGAAGGCGAGAAGCAGGCGGTGGTGCTCGAGGCCGAAGGCCGCCGCGAAGCCGCCTTCAAGGACGCCGAGGCCCGCGAGCGCTCCGCCGAGGCCGAGGCCAAGGCCACAGAGCTCGTGTCGACCGCCATCGCCAACGGCAACGTGCAGGCCATCAACTACTTCGTCGCCAACAACTACGTGAAGGCGCTGGAGTCGCTCGCCAAGGCACCGAACCAGAAGGTCATCATGATGCCGCTCGAGGCGTCCTCGGTGATCGGCTCGATCGCCGGCCTCGCGCAGATCACGGGCGAAGCCTTCGGACCGAAAGGCCCGGCACCCGCACCCGCCGCCCCGGCCGGACGCGGCGGCAGCGTCCCGTCGTCGAAATCGTGATCGCACGCGCGGCCGGGTTTGGATGCTATACTCCCGGCCGCGTACTGATCGTCCTGCCCAACTGCGTGAGCGACCATGCTGATCGACTTCCTCGCTAATCTCGGCCCCTGGAACTGGGTCATCGCCGGCGTCATCCTCATGGCGCTGGAGACCATCATCCCCGGCGTCTACTTCCTCTGGTTCGGCATCTCCGCGCTCGTCGTCGGCATCCTCGCGTTTGCGTTCGGCGACACGCTGAGCCAGCCGTGGGAGCTCGTGCTCTTCGCGCTCATCTCGGTCGCGACCGTGTTCTGGGTCCGCAACTTCGCCAACAGGCAGCCCGTCGAAAGCGAGGACAAGGACCTCAATCAGCGCGGCGCGCAATATTTCGGCCGCGTCGTCGTGGTCGAGGACGCCATCAGTGGCGGACGCGGCCGCGTCCGCGTCGACGACACGCTTTGGCTCGCCTCCGGCGCCGACGCCCCCAAGGGCACCCGCGTCCGCATCACGGGCGCCCAAGGCATCGTCTTCACCGTCGAGCCGGCGTGATCCCCTCTCTCGGCGCCGAAGCTTCCCCAAGCTGCAGGGTCAGCAGGTTTGAACCCGAAATAAATCGATGGCGACGCGATGCAATTCACTTACGACGCAAAGGAAAGGATTCTTCGAAGTTTGCACCCGGATGTTTATGTAAAATTCTCCGGGAATGTAGGAAGGCGGTGGATGTGGGTGCTATTTTATCACGGCAAACGCATAGGCTTTTTTGTGTTCCACGAGAGACTCGATGGCGAGCGCTGGAGAGAAGATAAGTCGGATTACAGGGTTGTGAATTGGATACTTACTGCTGGAGAATCTTGGCCCGGCGTTCCGTCGTACAAGTTCCAGACCTTCGAAGAACAAGACGAAATTATGCAAATTATAAAATTCGCATTAGCTTGTTACTACGGTGTGGGTGAAGCACCGAGGCACGGCGTCGAAGCACGTTTCCATGATATCCTCAAATCAAGAATTGCTAAGGGCTTTAATATAGCCAAACAACTGTAGCCGAGAGGTCGGTTTTGAAGTTTTCGAGCGCTATCTTCAAACGCTCACAACCGGCTCCAAATCAAACCGCGGGCTTGTATGGGGCTGAGGGGCTGTCTCAGGCTCGGGCTCGCAATCCTTAAGCGCTCCTTAACCGGCCATTCCTAATGTCGGATTGTGCTTTGCTGGCCAAAGCCCATGTTCGTCGCGGCTCCTTACCAGCCGCAGCGTGAATCATTGGCTCAAAGTGTGTGCGCGTCTGTGCGGTTCATCCACATGAGGACGCCACTTGTGACGGCGCTTCGGCGGCTCGGTCTCATTCTGTTCGGTTTCGCGGTGGCAACGCTTGTCGCCGCGCTTTCCGACGTGCCCACCGCCAATGCGCAGGATCGCCAGCCCGACGAGCGTCGCGCGCGCCCGGTTCCCGTCTCCGAAAATGCCTACGAAACGCCGAGCCGGATACGCAACGCCGCCACGGGCGACTCCCTCTACGATCTCGATGCCGATCCGGCCGACACCGCCGGCCCCGGCGAGGATTCCTTCTCCGGCGCCGACGGCGAGACGCAACCGACCTCGGTCGAAGACGGAGACGCCGAGCCTGCCAACCTGGACGGCCTGATCGACCTCGCCGAACCCGAGCAACCCGAGGACGGAGGCGATCCCCTGCGTGACACGCGTCCGCCGGAGGACCGCGACGCCTTCGCGAATCCGCCCGCCGGCTACGATCCGCTCCTGTTCCAGGTCGAGGACATCGATCCCGCGACCGACGACCGCCGTCCTGCCCGGCTCGCCCGCTTCGAGCCCTACGATCCGATCGGCATCCGCATCGGCAGCTTCGTGCTCTTTCCCGAGATCGAAGCCGGCGGATTGTGGACCGACAACGTGCTCTCCTCACCCAACGCACGCTCCGACATCGCCGCCGAGATACGCTCCACCACGCGTCTCGTCTCGAATTGGTCGCGCCACGCGCTCGAGCTGAAAGGCACCACCTATGACAGCTTTCAGCGCGACTTCCCGTCCGAGGACGATCGCGACTGGAGCGTCGAGGCGCGCGGCCGCCTGGACATCACGCATCGCACCAACCTGCAGGCCATCGCCGGCCACGACTACAGCCAGGAAGACCGCTCGGCCATCGACGCCAATCAGGTCGGACAGCGCGCGAACGTCACCGTGGAGCGCGCCGAGCTTGCGTTGAACCACCGCTTCAACCGTCTCTCCGTGCAACTTCGCGGCGCCGTCAGCGACGTCACCTATTCCGACACCAACGGCATGAGCAATGCCGACCGCGACACGTTGGAAACGCGCGAGACCGTGCGCGCAGCCTGGGAGTTCAAGCCGACCTTCGCCCTCTTCGCCGAGCAGGAATGGAACCAGCGCGAAAAAGGCGGCGTCCCGGCAGACGGCATCCCGCGCGACAGCGACGGCACGCGCACGCGCGTCGGCATCGACTTCGGCGCCACGGGCGCGGTGCTGCGCGGCACGATCAGCATCGGCTACGGACGCCAGGTCCCGGACGCACCGAGCCTCGCGCCGGTCGATGCGTTCCTGTTCGACGCCAATCTGGCTTGGCGCCCGACCGAAATCACCTCGCTCCTGCTCACGGCCCAGAGCGACATCTACGATACGACGACGGTCGACTCCGGTGGTGTCGTCGGTCACACGGCCGGCCTCGAACTGCGCCACGCCTTCCGCCGCTTCCTGATCGCTTCCGCTGGCATCGCCTACACGCATTACGACTACGACGCGACGCCCTACACCGAGAGCAAGTGGCTCACCTTCGCGGGCCTCGAATACTACGCCAGCTCCGAGCTGGTTCTGTTCGCGCGATACGAGCACCTCGACTTCAACTCCACCGACCTCGACGGCGACTACCAGCGCGACGAGGTCCGGATCGGCGCCCGCATCCGCCGCTAGGCGCGCCTTTTCCGGTTTTCGATGGGATAGAGTGC
>JAFKKW010000438.1 GCA_017304275.1 Hyphomicrobiales bacterium
GGCGTCGAGCTTGCTTTTCAGCAGCAAAGTCTGAGGACCGGCCTTCCAGGCATGCGGCATCGCCTCTTCGTGCTCCTTCCCCCAACCCGGTACGCTGTCATACTTGAGGTCGATGCCGGGCGAGAGGACGAGCACGTCGTAGTCCACGTGCGTTCCATCGGCGAGTACGACGCGGCGCGCCGCCCTGTCGATGGCATTGGCGTGCTGGTGGATGAGCTTGATGCCGTAGCTGCTCGCGAGTTTGTCGTAGGTGTGCGAGATCTGCTCGATTGTCTTCACGCCGCCGAGAACGAGATTTGAATGGAAGCACGTGATGTAGGACTTGGCCGGCTCGATCAGCGTGACCTCTATCTTGTCCGCTGCGTCCTTTGCGATGTACTTCGCAGCCGTCGCGCCGCCTGCTCCGCCTCCCACGACGACGATCTTGGCCTTGCTGCCTCCCAGGGCTGGGCCCGAGAGACCGACCACGGCGGCCGCAGCGGCGGCCTGGCCGACCCTCGAGTTGAACTGACGACGTGTAAGAGACATGCGCGATGTCCTCCCTGAACCTTTCAGCAGTGTTGTTCGTTCGATGGCGCCGCCCGGCAATCCTGGGATGTCGCAATCGATGAGAAATAGGCAGCCAGCGCCAGCATCTCGTCTTCGGCCAGCCGCGCCGCGATGTCCTGCATCACCGGACTAGAGCGCGCGCCGCTCTTGAATGCGGCCAACGCCGTCAGGATCTCCTGCCGAGATCGCCCCGCAAGGCGCGGGATTTTGCTGTCGACAGTCCCCGCACGATGGCAGGTCACACACTCGCCCGAGAGGTAGGCTCCATACTCCACCGCATCGTCGGCCGATGCGTTCGAAAGCGGCATCGCAGCCAACCAACCCAGCAAAGCCGTCACCGGAGCGCGCCTCATGCAGATCCTCAATCCACGCTCGGGGCCGACTTGGAGTCGGGCGTGACATCGAGAACTGCCGCCTCTCCCGTCACGGCGACAGTCGCCTTGCAGTTCGTCATGCACGCGTCCCCATTCCAGAACTTGCGCTCCGTCGTTTCCCGATCGTCGTCGTAGAAGCCGTCGGCGTTGGGCATTTTGATCGACGTGAAATTGTCCTTGTTGAGCTCGAACGAGGGATCCTTGATCACGTCGTTCATGTTGAGCAGGAACGCGGTCAGCGCGTAGAGATCGTCGTTGCTCAGCGATTGCGCATTTCCGAACGGCATCGCGCGCCGGACGTAGTCGAAGACCGTCGAGGCGGACTCCCAGTACGATCCGATGGTTTTTTCCGGCCGGTCGGCCGCGAGGGAACCGTGGCCGCCGGCAAGCACGGGCCACCGGTCGCGGCCCTCGGCAAAATCGCCATGACACATGGCGCATTGCTCCAGAAAGAGTGTTTCGCCCGCCGCGGCCGTGCCCTTGCCCGGCGGCAATCCCGTCCCGTCGGGCCGCACGTCGATGTCCCAGCCGGCAATCTGCTCCGGCGTGGCGGCAGTCCCGAGCCCGAGGCGCTTCGGCATGTCCGAGTACGCGACGGCTGCGGATTGCTGGGCCACAATCGCCGCGTAGCTTGCAACGACGAGTGCGCTCAGGGAGACAGCGAGAATGAGGGCACGCACGTCAGGAAATCTCCACGTTCTCGGTCTCGCCGCTGGCGCGGACGAGCCAAGTCTGAATGCCGTTGTTGTGGTAGATCGAGTTCACGCCGCGGATGGCTCTGAGCTCGTTTTTTGTCGGCTGCAGGTAGCCGGTCGAGTCGTGGCAGCGCGACTGGATCAGCAGCTCCTCGCCCTGCCAGTCGAAATCGACATAGAACCGCGTCACCGAGCGCTCGAACACAGGCCCGTCGCTACGCGCCTCCCGCCAATTGCGCCCGCCGTCGAGCGTGACGTCGACGCGCGTGATCGCCCCGCGCCCGGACCAGGCGATGCCGGTCAGGACGTTCGGCCCGCGAAAGCGCAGAGGGGCTTGCGGCGAGGGATTCGTGATCACCGATTTGGCATCCATCACGAACGTGAAGCGCCGGGCGCGCCCATCCGCCAGCAGGTCGGTGTATTTGGACGTCTCCTCGCGCGCGAGCCACGGCTTGTCGCCGACCTCGATGCGCCGGATCCACTTGATCCAGATGTTGCCTTCCCAACCCGGCACGACCAGACGAAGCGGATAGCCCTGCTCCGGCCGCAGCGCCTCGCCGTTCATCTTGAACGCGAGCAGGCAGTCGTCGAGCGCCTTCTCCAACGGCAGCGAGCGATTCATGCCCGCGGCATCGCCGCCTTCTACGAGCAGCCACTTGGCATTGGGCTTGAGCCCGACCTCGTTCAACACCACCTTGAGCGGCACGCCGGTGTACATCACGTTGTGGATCATGCCGTGGGTGAACTGACAGCCGTTGAGCTGCGGTCCGCGCCACTCCATGCCGCTGTTGGCGGCACATTCGAGAAAGAAGACCCGGTTCGTGCGCGGCATGCGCATGAGATCGTTCATCGAGAAGACCAGCGGCTTCTCGACCAGGCCGTGCACCATCAGCCGGTGATCGGCCGGAGCGACGTCCGGAGCCCCGCCATGATGGCGCTCGAAGCAAAGGCCGTTCGGCGTGATGATGCCGTCAAGCTCGTGCCACGGCGTGAAGTTGACCGAGCTCTGCCGGGAGGCCGTCAGCCACTCGACATCGCGCCGCACCACATGCGCCTCGAACTTCGACGGCATGCCGTAAGGCCGGTCCGCAACGCCTTGCCCGAGGTACTTCGACCAGTCGGGCACGTGCGGCGGAAGGTTCTCAGGCTTGGCGGTCGCATTCGTCGCCTGCGACCAGGCCACCGGTCCGCCGACGGCTGCGAGCGCACCCGTCAAACCCGCGGACTTGAGAAACTGGCGCCGGGAGCGCGACTGTCGGTCCGATGTTCTGTCTTCACTCATGCCGCATCGCCCCCTTACACGCCTTTGACTTCGACATTCGTATCGGAACGGACGCTGACGGCTTTCTTGCTCGAGATGTATGCGGAGACGACGTCCCAGATCGGCGGTCCTTGCGTGCCCTCGTTCACACTCGCCCAACCGCCAACCGTGTACTCGCGAGAGGCGTCGAGCCTCTCCCCTGTCCGGAGCAGCGTGAGATTTGAGATGCGATTGCCAATATGTTGAGCGACATCGATCGTGAAGCCGAGGCCGCCGCAGCGCACCATGTCTCCACCCTGCTGGTAGTAGGGATCCGGGTTGAAGATATTGTCCGCCACGTCCTCGAGCACCTCCTTGAGGCGCGCGCCCGTCATTGTCGTGCGGTAGCAGGCGGGATAGCTCATCGCCGTCGCGTTGGTGACATCCTCAAAGGTGATCGGATGCTCCGGCAGGAGGCTCGGCCCCCAACGCATGCCGGGAGACAACGATATCTCCACGTCGCGCTGCTCGAGAACGGCGTCGCAGATCAGCGTATCGAGCGTGCCGCCGAAATTGCCGCGCCGGTAGAGGAGGCCGTCGGTTGTCCCGAGCACGCGGCCGAGATCCTTTTCGTAGGGCGCGCGCACGGCGTCGATATGGGCTTTCATCTCGGCATCGGGCGCAATCGCGTCCGAGAAGATCGGAATGAGCCGGTAGCGGAACGACGCAATCCCCTTCGATTGAACGTCGAGATCCAGGCGCGAGACGAACTTCCCGTTCGAGCCCGAAGCAACGAGCAGCGTCTTGCCGACGAGCGTGACCTCGGGAACCGCGTCGTGCGTATGGCCCGAAAGGATGACGTCCAGCCCGGGCACGCGCTCGGCCACTTTGCGGTCGACGTCGAAGCCGTTGTGAGACAGCAGAACGATCAGATCGGCTCCTTGATTGCGGAGCGTCCCAACCTCTGCCGCCAGCTCCTTTTCGCGAATGCCGAACGTCCAGTTCGGAATCATCCAGCGCGGATTGGCAATCGGCGTATACGGAAAGGCCTGGCCGATCACGCCCACCTTCACCCCGCCGCGTTCGAAGATCTTCGATGTCTCGAACACCGGCTCCTCGAACTCAGACTCGCGGATATTCTGGGCGAGCAGCGGAAACCCGAGGCCGTCCACGAGCTCGCGCACACGCGCCTCGCCGAGCGTGAACTCCCAGTGGCCCGTCATCGCATCCGTTTTCAAGAGGCGCATGGCATCCACCATGTCCTGCCCCTTGGTCTGCAACGACGTCCAACTGTTGGTCCACGTGTCGCCGCCGTCGAGCAGCAGCACGCGATCGCCCCGCTCGGCGCGGATCGCCTTCACGACCGTCGCGATCCGATCAAGTCCGCCCATCGCTCCGTAGACGCGCGCAAGCGCTTCGAAGTCGTCGGCGGTTAGCGCATAGGCGAGCGCGGATCCCTCGCTCACCCGGAACGCATTGCGGAACTCGGCTCCGGTGATGTGTGGAACCTGTCCTTTGGCCTCTCCGACGCCGAAATTGGCCGACGGCTCGCGAAAATGAATCGGTACGAGCTGCGCATGCAGATCCGTCACGTGCACCAGCGTCACGTTGCCGACCGCATCGAAGGAGAGAAGCTCGTCCTGCGTAAGTCGCCCTTCCGCCGAAAGCCGGCTCAACGGAATGCCGGTGCCGGCCACCAACGCGGCCGTGGCCGTCGCAGCGACGAAGAACTCACGGCGCGAGATCATGCGTTCTTCTCCTGGTTTAGGACACTCGTCGCACGCGCCATCAGGATACCGTCACCGTGTGCTCGGACTTGTAGACGGATCCGTCATCGTCGAACCAACTGAAGACGAACACGCCCGATTCCGCCGCCCGGACGGAGAACGACTGGTAGGGATTCGCCGAGATCGCCGGATGCCAATCGGCACTCAGGATCTCCTGGCCGTTGAACGTCGCGGTGAACTTGTTGATGATGTGCCGCGGAATGATCTTGCCCGACGCATCCTTGCGTTGACCGCTTTCCATCTCGTGGCTGATCAGCGTCTTCACTTCGATGATCTCCCCGGCCGTGGCCGTGGCCGGCATGCGCACGCGTGGCGTAACCTTTGAGGTCATGATTGATGTTCCTTGGCTGCTCGCTCGATCTGCTCTATTCGCCGTTGGGCACTAGCCCCCGCAGCCGCCGATCGTGACCTTCACTTCCTTCTTGGTGGAGAACACATCGCCGTTTGACATCACGGCGAGCGCAGTGATCGTTTGCGTCTTTGCAAGGCGAATGCGCAGTTGCGCCGCAGCTTTCGGGCTGAGCGGCGTAAACGTGTAGTCTGCCACCTGAGGATTGGGATTTCCGTCCGCGAAAAAATGCACGGACTTGACATAATCGTCGGCCGTCATTGGGCTTTCGACTTCGAAATTGAGAGGAACGACCAGTCCATTCTCGGCGATAGTCGGAAGATCGAGGGAAATTCGTCCCTCCGAAATTGTCTTTTCACCCGCGATTTTCTTGATCAACGGCTCCACGTCCGCACCGGCCGCCAGAAGCGGACTTACGGGAAGCGCGGCAAAGGCAGCAAAACCTGCGGTTACGAAAAGAATATCCCGACGAGTTCGCACATCTTTCAACATAGGTGACACACCCCCTTGGTTCCTCCTCGCCGCAAGCTGATCTTTTGAAAGCATTTCGGCGCTGCCACCCCAGCCCCGAGACCGCAGTTTCGCTGCAGATCAAAGAAGCGCGGATGATGGCTGGCCTTGCTCGTAGGCGATGACGGACATTAACTTGAAGCCTTTGGACCGGCATATTTTTATTGCAAATTTGTGAGCCGCACTTATTCAGCGCGCGAACGGCTATATATTCTTCCTAAAAATATATTGTCTGCGCGACGCGCACGGCGAAAGCCGGCCAGCCAAGAAATACGGGCCGGCGCGCATATAGCACCGGCCCGTCAATTCCGAACGATGTCGGGATTCGAGCAGCTACCTGTATCCGGCGTGCTTGGCTTGATCTTCCGGCGAGGTGAGCGTCTTCAGGAACGCGACGAGATCCTGCTTCTCGCTCTCGCTGAGCTCCAGCGGCTCGAGGGCGCGCTCGCCGTCGTGCGCAATCCCGCCCTGATCGTAAAATTCGACCACGTCCTCCAGAGTCGAAAGCGAGCCATCGTGCATATAGGGATAGGTTAGCTCGACGTTTCGAAGGCTAGGGGTCTTGTAAGCCCACCGGTCTTTTGCCTCGAGCGTGATTGCGAAGCGGCCGATGTCGTTCATTCGCGGCGCGCTGAAGGACTTCATGTCCTCGTGCTTCATATCGATGAACTCGCCCGGCGCCAGCTCGACGCGCGCCACCTGCGAACCGCCGCCGATCGCATTTCGATATCCGATTCCGGTCACATAGAACTTCTGGTCGGTGAAAAGCGCCGCGGTCTCGCCCACCGTATGGCACGTCGCGCAGCGGCCTTTGCCCATGAAGACGTCGAAGCCGTGCTTTTCGTCGGCGGCAAGCGCGCCCTCGTCCTTGCCATAGTACCACCGGTCGAAGCGCGAGTTGCCCGACAGGAGCGTGCGTTGATAGGAGGCGAGCGCATCGCCGATGTTTTGCATCGAAGCTGCCTTGCCATCGAACGCCGCCTCGAACAGTCCCTTGTAGTCGTCAAGCGACCGGACCTTGTCGACGACGTGACCGATCGACGGATTCGCCATCTCCAAAGGCGATAGCAGCGGCGCCCAGGCCTGCTGCGCAAGGTCGGACTCCCGTCCATCGTGGAAGAGCAAGGCTTGGTAGGCGACGTTATAGAGTGCCGGCGCATTACGGCTGAGGCTTCTCCCCTCCATGCCGATGGCGGTGGCGGACTGATGAGAGGTGAGACCCTGCGACTCGATGTGGCACATCGCACATGAGTTCGTGTTG